>NZ_JBHWIV010000041.1:68833-75332 GCF_042731675.1 Kitasatospora sp. NPDC059827
GCGGCGGCCGCGGGCGGGCGCGGCGGCGCGGCGGCCCCGCGCCGCCACCCACCCGCCCCCCGCCCGCGCGCGCCCCCCCCCCCGCCACTGGAGAAGGCCCGAGCCGTCTGCGGATACCAGGCAGGGGAGGCGCCGGAGACACCGGGGTTGTGTGGGGTCGAGGCGGCCCGGATGCAGTTGACCTACCAGGGCTTTCAGAGGCCTAACACGGTCACCAGCCGGTGACCTTCTGGCCGAGAAGCCGCTGGCACACCTGCCACAGCATCGCGGAGCGGGAGGCTTTGACCAGTACCTTGTCACCGGGCCGTACGATGCTTTCAAGGTAGGCGGCTGCGGTCTCGGCGTCGGCGACCAGGGCCACGTCGGTGCCGTGCGCGGCGGCGGCGAGGGCAAGCTGCTTGGGCAGGTCACCGCCGACCGCGATCAGCAGGTCGATTCCTTGTTCGGCGACGTACCGGCCGATCTCGCGGTGTGCGGAGACGGAGTCCTCCCCGAGCTCGCCCATCTCGCCGAGAACGGCGATCGTGCGTCCGGCCGCCGGGAGGGGCGGGAAGGTGATGGCGCGGCCGGTGTAGGACTTGGCGAGGCGGCTCAGTGGTACGCGGTCGTTGTCCTGGCCCCACGCCGAGGGATCCCGGAAGTGGATGACCTGGTCGTCGCCGCTCTCGAAGCCGTGGGCGACGACCAGGTGTCCTCCGCGGCGGCCGTCGGTGGGGAACTGCTCGGTCACGGAGATGATCAGCGGTGCCTTCGCCAGCTGGTCGGTCAGTTCTTCGGCCGCCACCGGCTCGGCCTGACCGGCGATGTCGAAGTCGATGGCGATCTTGGCGATCCCCGCGTGCAGCCAGCCTCGGTCGGTCAGAGCGTCGCGCTTGACGCCGATCTTGATGAGCTCGGTGAGAGTGGGGGGCTCCTTGCCGTAGGCGAGCAGGATCATGCGGAGGGTCGCCATGCCGCAGGCTCGGTTCGACCAGGTGAGCCGGTCCCCGAGCTCCATGCCGCCCTGCTGTTCCCACTCCTCAACGGGGACGAGCTGACGGCACATCGGGACCTCGTGGACATGCAGCATGGCGGCGACCTTCCGAAGCGTTATCGTTCAGACGGTGGCGTCCAGTTGGGCCGGGACGGCACCGAGACTCGGGACGGGCAGAGGCACATCGTAGGTCGGCCGGGCGAGGGCCTGGTGGAGCATCGCGCGAACGACGTCCTCATGGGTCAGGCCGCACATCGACGCGCCGGCGGCGAAGTTGCTGTCCCGCGACATGCCGGGGGTGGTGTTCACCTCGAGGGCGAACACCTCGCCGTCGGCGGTGACCATGAAGTCGACCCGGGCGCCCCCCTGGCAGCCGAGACCTTCCCACAGGGTCCTGGCGTGCCTGGTGAGCGTGCGCAGGACGGACGGCGGCAGGTCCGCCAGCGTCACGGACACGCCGCCGCGGCCGTCGGCGTCGAGCTTCGTGTCGGCGTCGTAGAAATCGGCCTGCTGGACCTCGGTGGCCAGCGGCGGGAACGCCAGGACGCCGCCGGGAAGTTCCAGCAGTCCTACGGTCACTGGTGTCCCGGAGATGTAATGCTCGACCAGGACCGGCGAGGGGTCGGTGCGGGTCGCTTCTTCGAGTGCGGCGGTGAGCTCTTCGGTGGTGCGGACCAGGCTCATTCCGACGCTCGATCCGCCCATGGTCGGCTTGACCATCATGGGCAGCCCGCCGCAGGTCACAGCGCTGCCGCCGGTCCACACCTGCCACGGCGGAGTCGGCACGCCGAGCCCCTTCATGTACCTCTTGCAGAGGATCTTGTCGGCGGCGATGGCGGACGCCGCAACACCGTTGCCACAGTACGGCCTGCGCAGCCAGTCCAGCAGTCCCTGGAGCCGGCCGTCTTCGCCGAAGGGCCCGTGCAGGTTGGACAGGACGATGTCGACGCCGAGCAGCTCTGACACGAACCCGGGCTCGCACGGGTCCAGGACGCGGAATGCGGTACCGATCGTGTCCAGGGACTCGGAGAGCGCGGTCACGGACATCTGCTCGACGGGGCTCCTGGAGAGGTACAGGCGGTCCTCGGCGGAGACGCCGCCGTAGACCAGGCCCACGTTGGTGCCGCGGTACTTGCGCTCCCGTACGGCTTGGATCTCCTTGCTCAGCGCGGCGGTGTCATGCCAGTCGATGGTGATGGTCACGAGATGACTCCTTCGTAGGCGAGGGTGACGGGGCCGGCGACCCAGTACGACTTGGCCGGTCGATCGGCGTGCGGGGCGACGGTGAGGGGGGTTCCGGCGCGGTTGTGGACGGCGACGGGGCCCGCGGTGACCAGGCCACGGCGTCCCGCGATGACGACGGCGGCGACAGCCCCGCTTCCGCAGGAGAGCGTCTCGGCCTCGACACCGCGCTCATAGGTGCGGATCTTGAGGGTTTGCCGGTCGATGCTCTCCACGAAGTTGACGTTCGCGCCGAGCGGGGCGAGCTTTGGGTGGTGGCGCATCAGACGTCCGCAGGCCTCGGCGTCGAGGCCGTCCACATCGTTTACGACGGCAACCACGTGTTCGGTGCCGGTGTGAGCGGAGTCGAACCAGAAGGGGCGGCCGCCCCACACGGACTCGACCACCCGCATGTCGACGGCGCCGACTTCGGCGGTGATCGCCACAGCCTCACGGGTGACGGTCGCCTCGTGCTCGACCCCGGCCATGACGAGGGTCATCGTGTCGAAGCCGAAGTCCTCGGCTGCAGCCCAGGCCGAGCACCGCAGCGCGTTGCCGCACATCGTTGCGATCGACCCGTCGGCGTTGAAGCACGAGATCTCCAGGACCGGAGGGGCGCTGCTGATCAGCGTGCTGACCACCAGACCGTCGGCGCCGATACCGGTTCGGCGCGCGCACAGCCTCACCGCGGTGCCGCGCCAGTCGCGGCCGGTGTCCTGGTCGGCGCCGTTGAGCAGCACGAAGTCGTTTCCGGCTCCGTGGATCTTCCGGAAGGGGGTGCTCAAAGGGGTCCTCCTCACGTGGGTATCGGGATGCAGGGCGCTGTGGTGGGAGCGCGCCGTGAAGGAGGTGCCGGCCGCCGCCCGGGGGAGGCTTTCGGCCGGCACCGGATCCGCCCGGGACGCCGGGCGGAGTCCGAGGGGTGCCGTCAGGCCAACTCGCTGGGTACCCCGAGGTCGGCGTGGATGACCTTGCCGTGCGGCCACAGTCGGACGCCCCACTTGGCCTTCGTGAGGTGGTGTACCAGGGCCAGTCCTCGTGCGGACTCGTGGGAGGGACCGGCTTCGATCCGCACGGGCGGCGACGCGGAGCCGTCGGAGACCAGCAGGCGCACGACTCCGGCGGTGGGCCGGCGGACGGCGACGATCATGTACGTCCGGCAGCCGGTCTTCGCCGCGTTGCTCACCAGCTCGGAGATGATCAGCTCGGCGTCGTCGATCAGGGCCTCCAAGCCCCACTCGATGAGCTTGGCGTTGACCATGAGGCGGGCTGCGCGGGCGGACCGGAAGGCGTACGGCAGCCGCATGGTGGCCGGTGCAGGACGGGTTGCTGAGGGCGCTCCCTCGGCTTCCCGGGGCCGTTCGAGGGTGGTGTTCATCGTTGCTCCCGGGCGGCTGTCACCGTACGGGTCAGCATCCGGAGGTCCTCGGGTCGGTACCTCGTCCTGCTGCACGGCGGGGAATGAACAGGCCCGCGGCCGAGGACGCGAGGTCACGCCGCCGCCAGTGGTCGCCGGGGAGCGGCGCTCCGGCACGGTTCCGGCCGGGGTGCCCGGGTGCGTGGCAGCGGCGAGAAAGGCGCCGCGCTCGCGCAGGATGGTGGCGAGCCGGTCGAAGGCGGCCAACAGTTGGCCGGGGCTGTTCAGAGGGTCGTCATGGACCATGTCGCGGGTCCAGGTGACGACCCCGCAGGCCCTGTTCTCCGACAGGGCGTCGGTGATGGCCTGCCAGCCGGGTCGCTCGGCGAGGGGCTGCGCGGGGTTGCTGTCCACGGCGAGCACGGCCACGGTCCACCGGCAGGCCCTGGCGAAGACGCGGACGTGGGCGGCGATGAGATCGGCGGCGGGTTCGTCACCGGAGCAGATGTAGATGGCGACGGGGGCGCGGCCGACGGGTCGGGGGTGGTCGCTGGTCATGGCGACCACTGTCACGAACCATTCACCGTCGGTGAATACATGGGTCGTGGTAGTCGGAGAACTCGCACACGGCCGACTACCACGTTCAGTGGTACCCGCGGCGGTAGTTACGGCTGGGCGTCACGGGGCGTGGTAGTGGTGTGTACCAGCAGGTCGCGGACACCATGGTCCGGCATGGAGAGCTTATCTGATCACCAGTGGAATACCGGCGGCCTGCGCAACGCTCCTCGCCATCGCCACAGACACGTCGGCGATCCGGTCCGTGATCACTCCGGGGAGCGCCTGGTGTCGGACCCACGTCGGGGCGATCCGGCACGCTTCCTTCAGCGCTGCGGCCGCTGCCTCCCACTGCCGTGTCTCGGTCCGCGTCAGGGCGATGTCCAGGTGGAACCTGGCGCGGGTGGACAGCGGCATGCCGGGATCGAGATGGGTCGTCTCGATCAGCCTGAGCGCGCCTGCGGTGTCGCCCAGGGCCGTCGCCACCGACATGGCCTGCGTGGCGGCGTAGGACGGGCCGAACGGCTGGCCCTGGTCGCCCCGGGCGTGCTCGCGGCCGATCCGGGCCGCGACGGCGTGGGCCTGGCTCAAGTAGTCGTGGGTGGTGTCTGCGCTCGCGCCGCCCCGGGACGCGGCGACGGCCGCGTTCGTGACCAGTTGCCCGTACACGCTGAGCCGGTCCGGGTCGCTGTCGGACATGCGGGGCTCGACCTTGGCGGCGGACTGCTCGGCGACGTGGACGCCCTTGGCGGTGTGGCCATCGCGCAGGCAGATCCACGACAGCGAGGCCATCAGGTGGGCCGAGCGGAGGCCGTCACCCACCTGGTCGGCGACGTTTCGGCCGTGGGTGATCGCGGTGTACCCGAGGTCGCGGGCGCCGAGGATGTTGGCCATGACGGCAGCAGTCTGGAAGGCATCGGCGAGGACTCCACCGGTGGCTTCGCGTCGATCCGGTGTGGTGGCGTCGTAGAGCGCCCGTGCCTCCGGCAGCAGGAGGGACAGGATCGCGCCGAGCTCGACGTAGCGTCCGCTCCAGAACGCGGCGTCAGCGCGCCGTGCCGCGTCTCGCAGGTCTTCCAGACTGCCGGGCTCCACGTCGGTGCCGATGCCGAGTCCGGTGTCGTGGACGGCGGCTGATACTGCGCGTAGGGCCGAGCGTTCCTCCAGAGCCATGCCTCGGCGCGGGGATTGCTGTCCGAGGATCACTGAGACGTCGGTGCCGAGGCCGACGGCGACCTTCATCAGCGAAGGGAGCGAGAGGTTGCCCCCCTGTTCGAGCTTCCGGATCGTGCCCAGGGAGACCCCGGACTTCTCCGCCAGGTCTTCCTGAGTGACCTCCCGGCCTCGCAGGATCTTGACTCGTTCCGCCGTGGTGCGTTCTGCCCAGAGGGTCACAGGCTGACTCCGTCTCAGGTGATGGCCTTCCCGGGGCGGTACCTCCGCAGTGTGCGGGTATGACCGTACAGCGGGGGGCTCAGACGCAGGCCCCGATGCCGAGCAGGGATGCGATCCGGGCGACGGTCTCTGGCCGGCCGTCGGCGAGCACTGTCGTGATACCGAGCGCTTCGGCCGGCGGCAGGTTCACCGGGTGATCGTCGACGAACACGCACGCCTCGCCTGACAGGCCCATCCGCTCCAGCGCCAGTTGGTAGATCGCCGGGTCTGGCTTCGCGATGCCCTCCAGCTCGGACACCACGGTCACGTCGAACAACTCCCAGACGCCACAGGCAGCGTACGGGTTGAAGGGGTTCAATCCGAAGCTGTTGGACAGCAGGGCGACCACGTAGCCGGCCTCACGCGCCGCCTTGGCAAGGGTGACCATGTCGGCGGCGGCCCGGACCCCGGCCCACGCCCGGCCCATCAGGTTCTCGTGGTCGGCCAGACCGAGATACGGCGCGACCTGCCGGTTCCAGTCCGCCTGGCTGAGAGCGCCACGTTCCAGGTCAACGTACAGCCGCCGAACCACCGGATGGGTGTTCAGCGTGCGGCGCCATGCCTCGGCGTCAAGTCCCTGACTGACGCACCACTCGCGGTGAGCGGCGAGAGCATCCGTGGTCAGAACACCGGCGAAGTCGAGGATCAAGCCGCGGTATGCGGACGGGGGACTGACGGGTGCTACTGGTTGCGCCATGATGAGTTCCCTTCGGGGTTCGTCGCCGTACCGCGAAGGTACCCGCGGAGAGGGCGGGTCCCACCGGTCGGCCCCGCCGTGGTGGACGGCGGGGCCGAACTGCGAGGCCTCACCGCAAGTAAGCACACTGCATGGACCTGCCCTCTTGCTTGGCACGGGCTGTGCCTCCACGACGTGGGGTGGGCGGGGGCCCCGGGGAAAGGGATTGCGGCGCGGGGGCGGGCGGGGCGGGGGCGGCCCCCCCCGCGGGGGAGGGGCGACC
>NZ_JBHWIV010000042.1:0-72034 GCF_042731675.1 Kitasatospora sp. NPDC059827
GCCCCGGGGAAATCCCCGGGGCCGCCTTCCGCGTTCGAGACCCGCCGTCAGCCTTAGCTGAACGAGTCGCCGCAGGCGCAGGAGCCGGTGGCGTTCGGGTTGTCGATCGTGAAGCCCTGCTTCTCGATGGTGTCGACGAAGTCGACGGTGGCGCCACCCAGGTACGGGGCGCTCATGCGGTCGGTGACGACCTTGACGCCACCGAAGTCCTTGAGCACGTCGCCGTCGAGCGAGCGCTCGTCGAAGAACAGCTGGTAACGCAGGCCGGAGCAGCCGCCGGGCTGGACGGCGACGCGCAGCGCGAGGTCCTCGCGGCCTTCCTGCTCCAGCAGGGCCTTGACCTTGGCCGCGGCGGCATCGGTGAGGAGGATGCCACTCTCGACGGTGGTCTCGTCCTGGACGGTCATCTGCTTTCTCCCGGTCTTGACGACGGTCTGCCGCCAGTGCCAACCACCGACCGCCCGGATTCATTTCCCGGACGGAGGGGGATTTCTACGGCCTGTTCGACGGCTGGTTCTCCGTGGGCCGGGCGCGTCACCCGGGCCTCTACGCTCCCCATGCTCGCACAACCGGGGCGGAGCGGGCACCGCCCGCGTCACGGATCCGGGCGAACGGGCCCCACGGCCGCCCGCCGGACGCCAGGATGGCGGCATGATCCTTCGCCAGGTCAGGGACACCGCAGCGGACGCGGAGGTCGTCCAGGAGGTGTCCCTCGCCGCGTTCGCCGGACCGTCCGACGACCCCGCCCGGCCGCCGCGACCGACGCCGCTGCAGCTCGCCCGGACCAGACACCTGGCGCGCACCGACCCCGGCGGCTGCTGGCTGGCCGAGAGCGGCGGGCAGGCGGTCGGGGTGGTGCTGTCGATGCGCCGCGAGGGCCTGTGGATGCCCTCGCTGTTCGCCGTCCGGCCGTCCGCCCGGGACCAGGGGGTCGGGCGGCTGCTGTTCGAGCGGGCCCTGGCGCACGCCCGGGGCTGCCTGCGCGGGATGGTCTGCGCCTCCGACTCCCCCGCGGCGGCCCGCCGCTACCGGCTGGCCGGCTTCACCCTGCACCCGGCGATGCGGCTGACCGGGCGGGTGGACCGGAACGGGCTGGTCGACCCCGGCGACATCCCGGTGCACCGCGGCAACACCACCCACCTGCACCTGCTGGACTCGGTGGACCGGCGGCTGCGCGGGTCCGCGCACGGCCCGGACCACGAGCTGATGCTCGGCCACTTCGAGGAGCTGCTGGTCGCCGACGCACTGGCCGGCAGCGGCTACTGCTACCGGGACGGCGGCACGGTGCGGCTGCTGGCGGCCACCAGCAAGCGGATCGCGGCCCGGCTGCTGCGCGAGGCGCTGGCCCGGGTGCCGGACGGGACCGAGGCGCGGGTGGAGTACCTGACCGCCGAGCAGGAGTGGGCGCTGGACGTCGGGCTGGAGGTCGGGCTGACGCCGGAGACCGGCGGCTTCGTCGGGGTGCGCGGGATGCGGCCGCCGACGCCGTACCTGCCCAGCGGGGCCTTCCTGTAGCCCGGCGGGGACGCGTACGGCCCCACCGGGCGGGCCGGTGGGGCCGAACGGACGAACGGACGAACGGGAGGACGGGGCCCGGATCAGGCCATGGTGTCCAGGATCTCCCGGACCATCTCCATGGTGGTGCCCGGGTGCAGGAAGGCGAAGCGGGCGACCGTCTCGCCGTCCCAGCCGGTCGGGGTGACGAAGCCGATCTGGTCCGCCAGCAGCTGCTGCGACCAGCGGTAGTAGTCGTCGTTGGTCCAGCCCTTGCGCTTGAAGCAGACCGCGGAGAGCTGCGGGTCGAACAGCAGCTCCAGGTGCTCGGTGTCGCGGATCAGCTGAGCGGTGTCCCGCGCCAGCTGGAGGCCGGTCTCGATGGCGTCGGTGTACGCCTGGACGCCGTGGACGGCCAGCGAGAACCAGAGCGGCAGGCCGCGGGCGCGCCGGGTCAGGTGGTAGGCGTAGTCGGTGGGGTTCCACTCGTCGCCGTCGGTGTGCAGGACGTCCAGGTAGGAGGCGTCCTGGGTGTGCACGGCGCGGGCGAGCTGCGGGTTGCGGTAGATCAGCGCGGCGCAGTCGAAGGGGGCGAACAGCCACTTGTGCGGGTCGATCACGAAGGAGTCGGCGTGCTCGATGCCGTTGTAGCGCTCGCGCACCGACGGGGCGAACAGGCCCGCGCCGCCGTAGGCGCCGTCCACGTGGAACCACAGGTCGCGCTCGCGGGCGACCTCGGCCAGGCCGGCCAGATCGTCGACGATGCCCTCGTTGGTGGTGCCGGCGGTGCCGACGACGGCGATCACCGTCTCCGGATTCGGGTCGGCGGCCAGGGCGGCGCGCAGCGCCTCGCCGGTGAAGCGCCGGTTCACGGTCGGGACCTTGAAGGCCTCGACACCGATGATGTTGAAGGTGTTCTTGACCGAGGAGTGCACCTGGTCGGCCACGGCTATCCGCAGCCGGGCCTCCGGACCGACGCCCAGTTTGCGGCGGGCGGTGTCACGGGCGACCACCAGGGCGGACAGGTTGCCCGCGGAGCCGCCGGAGACGAAGCAGCCGCCGGCCGAGGCGGGCATCCCGGCCCGGTCGGCGATCAGGCGCAGCACCTGGTTCTCGGCGGCGATGGCGCCCGCCGCCTCCAGCCAGGAGATGCCCTGCAGCGAGGCGCAGGAGACGACCATGTCGAACAGCAGCGCGGCCTTGGTCGGGGCGCACGGGATGAAGGACAGGTAGCGGGGGCTGTCGGCGGAGATGACCGCGCGGGACAGCTCGTGGTCGTACAGCTTGAGCACGTCGGCAGGGTTGTTGCCGTCCTGGTTGAGCAGGCCGGCCAACTGGGTGCGCAGGTGCTCGCCGTCACCGGGGTGGTCGAGCGGGACGGGGTCGTACTGCAGCCGCTCCCGCATGTAGTCGAAAACCAGGTCGACCAGTTCGTTGTCGGGCCGGTGCATGCGGTCGGGTGCTGCGGACACGGCTGTCCCTCTCGGCTGTGGGTGTCGGGGGGATCCGGTCGGCGGGACGCCTCACCGCGCTGACCGGACGTGATCAGCGTAGGCAGCGGGAGCGCTTCCCCGCGCGTCGGAACGCGGCTGGTCAGGCAGCTTTCGGGCGTCTTCGAGCAGGTCCGCGCAGATTTCCTGCGTGCCCCGGGCATCGGGTCGGGAGATCAGCCGATCAGCTGGGAGAGGACCACCGAGGAGCGGCTGCGCTGCACGCCGGGCTCGCGCCGGATGCGCTCGATGACGGCCTCCAGATGGCGCATGTCGGCGGCCCGCAGGTGCACCAGGGCGTCCGGGTCGCCGGTGACCGTCCAGGCGGCGACCACCTCGGGGAACTGGCGCAGGCTGGCGAGGATCTCCTCGGGGGCGGTCCGCTCGCGGCAGTAGACCTCGACGAAGGCCTCGGTCTGCCAGCCGAGCACGGCCGGGTCGAGCACCACGGTGAAGCCCCGCACCACGCCGCGCGCCCGGAGCCGGTCGATCCGGCGGCGCACGGCGGTGGCGGAGAGGTTCACCTGGAGGCCGATCTCGGCGTAGGAGGCGCGGCCGTCGCTGCCCAGGCGGGCGAGGAGCTGCCGGTCGGTCTCGTCCAGGTCCGCCCCGATCACCTCGTGCGCTCGGCTGCTGGTCATCGGTGCGGGGCTCCACGGGTCGTGCGATGGGGGTGGGGGGAGCGTCCCGGGCGGCAGGCGGTGCTGTCGCACCCGCCGGCGCCACTGCCGAAACGGTTCGCCACCCATTCTGGCGGATGACCTGAACGAGTTCATCGCGCGCGGATGACCGGGAGAAGGCCATCGGTCCACCCGGCGGGCGTCGATCGCCGTGCCCGCCGTCGACCGGAGGCCCTCCAACGCGGGCCGCCCGCGGGACGTCTTCGTGTTCATGGTCCAGCCGTGTCCGGGGCTTCGAAATATCGATTCGGCCACGGCAGGAAGCATCCGATCCGGCGAGCGGTTCTCGTCACATCGACAGGATGGCCATCGTCACTCTGACGCTAACCGGTTAGAATAGATAGTGTCAGATAGACGAAAAGGCCCCACCGCTCGTTCGGCCGCACAGAAGGGCACCCGCCCGTGACCACCACCATCACCGAGACCCACGGCGTCGACCCCACTCCGACGCCGCTCGCTCTGCTGCTGCTCGGCCGAGAGGCCGACCCGAACAGCGAGCGCGGCGTCGAGTGCCCCGGCGACCTCCCGCCGGCCTCGGACCCGAACCTCGTCGAGCGCGCCCGGGCGGCCAAGGCCGCACTGGGAGACCGCGTCTTCATCCTCGGCCACCACTACCAGCGCGACGAGGTGATCGAGTTCGCCGACGTCACCGGCGACTCCTTCAAGCTCGCCCGCGACGCCGCGGCCCGCCCGGAGGCCGAGTACATCGTCTTCTGCGGCGTGCACTTCATGGCCGAGTCCGCCGACATCCTCACCGGCGACCGCCAGCAGGTCGTGCTGCCGGACCTCGCGGCCGGCTGCTCGATGGCCGACATGGCCACCGCCGAGCAGGTCGCCGAGTGCTGGGACGTCCTGACCGACGCCGGCATAGCCGACGTGACCGTCCCGGTCTCGTACATGAACTCCTCCGCCGACATCAAGGCCTTCACCGGCAAGCACGGCGGCACCATCTGCACCTCCTCCAACGCCCAGCGGGCGCTGGAGTGGGCCTTCGAACAGGGCCAGAAGGTGCTCTTCCTGCCCGACCAGCACCTCGGCCGCAACACCGCGGTGCGGGACCTGGGCATGTCGCTGGACGACTGCGTCCTGTACAACCCGCACAAGCCCAACGGCGGCCTGACCGCCGAGCAGCTGCGCAACGCCAAGATGATCCTCTGGCGCGGGCACTGCTCGGTGCACGGCCGGTTCAGCCTGGACTCGGTGAACGACGTCCGCGAGCGGATCCCCGGCGTGACCGTCCTGGTGCACCCCGAGTGCAAGCACGAGGTGGTCGACGCCGCCGACATGGTGGGCTCGACCGAGTACATCATCAAGGCCCTGGACGCGGCCGAGCCCGGCTCCAAGTGGGCCATCGGCACCGAGCTGAACCTGGTCCGCCGCCTGGCCAAGGCGCACCCGGACAAGGAGATCGTCTTCCTGGACCGCACGGTCTGCTTCTGCTCGACCATGAACCGGATCGACCTGCCGCACCTGGTCTGGGCGCTGGAGTCGCTGGTCGAGGGCCGGGTGCCGAACGTGATCACGGTGGACCCGGAGACCGAGAAGTACGCCAAGGCCGCGCTGGACCGGATGCTGGCCCTGCCGTAACCGGAACCGAGTGACAGCGAAGGGCGGGTCCCCTCCACCTGGAGGGGACCCGCCCTTTCGTCTGGCAGCGGCCGCGCGGCTACTCGTACTCGGGGAAGCCCGGGATGACGCCCTCGCCCTCGGAGAGCAGGAGGGACCGGACCTCGTCGAGGGTCGCCTCGGCACTCGGCAGGATCAGCTCGGACGGCTCCAGCGAGTCGTCCGGAAGCCGGGTGCCGTACTGCTTCACGGCGTCCAGCAGCTTGCCGTAGGCCTGGCGAAAGGTGTTCTCGTCGCCGGACTCCACCGCGGTGAGCAGCTCGTCGTCGAGCTGGTTGAGCAGGTTCAGGTGGTCCTCGCCCACCTCGAACTGCCCCTCACCCATGACCCTCATGATCATGCTGCGCTTCTCCTGGTTCGTGGGTGGTTCCAGCTCACTTGTTGTAGTTGATCCGCGGGGTGTCCTGCGGGTGCGCGTCCTGCGGCTGCGGCTGCTGGGCCGGCTTGCCCTGCTCGATCGCGGCCGGACCGGCGGCGGGACCGCCGGACAGCTCGGCCTTCATCCGGGCGAGCTCCAACTCGACGTCGGAACCGCCGGCCACCCGCTCCAGCTCGGCCTCGATGTCGTCCTTGCGGCCGAGACCGCTGGCGTCGTCGAGCGCGCCGGAGGCCAGCAGCTCGTCGATCGCACCGGCCCGGGCCTGCATCTGCGCCGTCTTGTCCTCGGCACGCTGGATGGCCAGGCCGACGTCGCCCATCTCCTCCGAGATCCCGGAGAAGGACTCGGCGATGCGGGTCTGCGCCTGCGCCGCGGTGTAGGTGGCCTTGATGGTCTCCTTCTTGGTGCGGAAGGCGTCCACCTTGGCCTGGAGCCGCTGGGAGGCGAGCGTGAGCTTCTCCTCCTCGGCCTGCAGGGCCTGGTACTGCGTCTCCAGATCGGTGATCTGGGACTGCATGTTGGCCTTGCGGGTCAGCGCCTCGCGAGCGAGGTCCTCGCGGCCGAGGGAGAGCGCCTTGCGGCCCTGGTCCTCGTACTTCGCCGACTGCTGCTGGAGCTGGGTCAGCTGGAGTTCCAGGCGCTTGCGCGAGGTCGCGACGTCCGCGACGCCACGCCGTACCTTCTGCAGCAGTTCGAGCTGCTTCTGGTAGGAGTAGTCGAGCGTCTCACGGGGATCCTCCGCCCGGTCCAAGGCTTTGTTCGCCTTGGAGCGGAAGATCAGCCCCATACGCTTCATGATTCCGTCGCTCATGGGCCTCGGGTGCCCCCTTCTCCGGCCTGCGGTCTTAAATCTCGTTACCAGACACGACGAGTGTATGTGCAGCGAGCCCTTCGCCGCAGTGCACCTGCCTGCAACAAGACTGCTACAGCGACCAGGGGCAGATCCTCATCCCCCGGGTGGATCCGCCTCTCATCCTCCCCATACTCCATCCGATTGATCCCCTACGGGAAGAGCGAGGGGAACCCCGGTCCGAACGCGGCCGAACGGATCGATACGCGTTTGGGTCCGAGGGGACCCGTGGTCGCGGCGTCGCACCCCGTACGCTGGGGGTGTGTTCCGACGCCGTTCAGATGATGCCGCCGCCTCCGCCACCGTGCTGGAGGACGAGACGCCCCAGGCCCGCCACCCGCAGGCCAAGAAGGGCCGCCCCACCCCGAAGCGCAGCGAGGCCGAGGCCAACCGGCGCACCCGGGTCGTGGTGCCCAAGGACCGCAAGGAGGCCTCCCGCCAGGCGCGCGAGCGGATGCGCGGCGAGCGCGAGAAGCAGCGCCAGGCGCTGATCGACGGCGACGAGCGCCACCTGCCGGCCCGCGACAAGGGGCCGGTGCGCAAGTTCGCCCGCGACTACGTGGACTCCCGCTGGTCGCTCGCCGAGTTCTTCCTGCCGGCCGCCGTGGTCATCCTGGTGCTGAGCATCGTCAAGGTGCCCGCGCTGCAGCTGCTGTCCACGCTGCTGTTCCTGCTGTTCTTCGTCCTGGTGATTCTGGACTTCGTCCGCCTGGGCCTCGGCCTGCGCAAGCAGCTGGGCGAGCGCTTCGCCGGGCAGAACACCCGCGGCGTGGTCGCCTACGGCATCATGCGCACCCTGCAGATGCGCCGGCTGCGCCTGCCCAAGCCGCAGGTGCGGCGCGGGGAGAAGCCCTGACCGCCGAACCGGTGGACTCCGGCTGGGCCCCGCCTTCCTGGGAGGGGCCCGGCCTCTACGCACTGCCCGGGCAGGGGGACGGCGGCCACGACCGGCTCGGTCAGGAGCGTCGGCTGCCCTCCCGCAGCGGCTCCTTCGCCGGCGGCACCGCCGCCTGGCTGGACCGGCTCGGCGGACTGCGCAACTTCGTCCGGCAGGAGCTCGTCTCCCGGCAGCTCGCCGAGCAGCTCACCGGCCGCACCGCCCAGCGGGTCCTGGACATCGGCTGCGGACAGGGCACCCAGGCGCTGCGGCTGGCCCGGGCCGGCCACTACGTCACCGGGATCGACTCCGACCCGGTCGCGCTCGGCGTCGCCCAGGGGGCGCTCGCCGAGGAGCCGCCCGAGGTGCGCGGCCGGCTGCAGCTGCTCAGCGGCGACGGCCACCAGTGCGGGCGCTGGTTCGGCCCGCGCAGCTTCGACGTGGTGCTCTGCCACGGCGTCCTGATGTACCTGCCGGACCCGGACCCGATGATCGCCTCGCTGGCCCGGCTGCTGGCGCCGGGCGGGCTGCTCTCGCTGCTGGTGCGCAACGGCGACGCGCTCGCGCTGCGGCCCGCCGCCGCCGGGGACTGGCGGGCCGCCCTGCACGCCTTCGAGAGCGACCGGTACTACAACCGGCTCGGACTGGCCGCCCGGGCCGACCGGCTCGCCGACCTGACCGTCACCCTCTCCGAGGTCTCGGTGCCGGTCCGGCACTGGTACGGCGTCCGGGTCTTCACCGACAACGCGCCCGACGACGCCGCCCCACCGGTGGACGGGCGGCAGCTGGCCCAGCTGCTGGAGGCCGAGGACCGGGCCGGCCGCACCGACCCGTACCGGCAGGTCGCGGCGCTGCTGCACGTGATCGGCGCGAAGTGAGCCCCCGGGCTCAGCCCTCGTGCAGGCTCATCGAGTAGATCACCCGGTCGTCGTCCAGCAGGACGGCGTTGTCCACGCCCTCCTCGGCCAGCTGCTTCCAGCTCTCCCCGATCCAGGTCTCGGCGTCGCCCTGGCCGGCGAACTCCTCCTGCCCGAGGGTCGACGCCACCGCGCTGCCGTCCGCCTTCTCGTACCGCCACGTCCAGACCATGCCCGGCTCCTCCCACTGACGCTGCCTTGTGTGCTGCGCAGGTTAGCCTGCCCGGCCCGATCTTCCGTATGCCTGTCGGGCAGGATGGGCGGCATGGCGACCCACCTCCCGCTCCCCCGCACGCTGCTGCTCGGCGGCGCGCGCTCCGGCAAGTCCACCCGCGCCGAGCAGCTGCTCGCCGAGCACCCGGACGTCCTGTACGTGGCCACCGGCGGCACCCGGGACGGCGACGCCGAGTGGGCCCAGCGGGTCGCCCTGCACCGGGACCGCCGGCCGGCGAGCTGGCGCACCGCCGAGACCTGCGACCTGGAGGCCGTGCTCGCCGACGCCGACGACCCGGCGCCGGTGCTGGTCGACTGCCTGGCGCTGTGGCTGACCGCCGTGATGGACGCGTGCGACGCCTGGGACGACGAGGCCTGGGCGGCCGGCGGCGAGGCCGCGGTGCAGCGCCGCTGCGAGGCACTGGCCGCGGCCTGGGCCGCAACCCGGCGGACGGCCGTCGCGGTGAGCAACGAGGTCGGCATGGGCGTCGTCCCGGCGACCGCCGCCGGCCGCCGGTTCCGGGACACTCTCGGACGGCTCAACATGGCCGTGGCGGACGCCTCCGAGCGGGTCCTGCTGGTGGTCGCCGGACAGGTTCTGACGGTCAAGCCGAGCCCGCACACCTCCGCCGTGTAGCCTTCCGACCGATGGACACGACCGTGGATCTCGATACGTTCTCCTCGCTCGTCGAGCGCCCCGACGACAGCGCCCGACGGGCCGCCGAGGAACGCTGGCAGGAAGCCGGCCGACCGCGCGGCGGCCTGGGCAAGTTGGAGGAGCTGGGCAGCTGGCTGTCGTCCGTACAGGGGCGCTCCCCGGTGCGGCCGGTCTCGGCGCCCAAGGTGCTGCTGTTCGCCGCCGACCACGGCGTGGCCGCGCTCGGCGTCTCCCGGCTGCCCGCCGACGGCGGCACCGCGGCCCGGGTACGGGCGGTGCTCGACGGCAGCGCCCCGGTGGCCCGGCTGGCCGCGCGCTACGGCGCCGACGTGCGGGTCGTCGACCTCGCGGTGGACACCGACCCGGCGGACTTCCCGGACGAGGTGGTCGCCCACCGGATCCGGCGCGGCTCCGGCCGGATCGACGTCGAGGACGCGCTCACCCCGGAGGAGACCGTCCGGGCCTTCCGGGCCGGCATGGCGGTGGCCGACGAGGAGGCCGACACCGGCACCGACCTGGTGCTGCTCGGCGACCTCGGGGTCGGCTCCACCACGGTGGCCGCCGTCCTGGTCGGCGCGCTGTGCGGGACGGACGCGGCCGCGGTGTGCGGACGCGGCTCGGGCATCGACGACCGGGTGTGGATGGTCAAGTGCGCCACCATCCGGGACGCGCTGCGACGGGCCCGCCCGGTGCTCGGCGATCAGCTCGCGCTGCTCGGCGCCACCGGCGGGGCGGACTTCGCCGCGATCACCGGCTTCCTGCTCCAGGCCGCCGTCCGCCGGCTGCCGGTGGTGCTGGACGGCGTGGTCTCCTCGGCCTGCGCGCTGGTCGCGCAGCGGATCGCCTTCCGGTCGCCGGAGTGGTGGCGGGCCGGGCAGTCCAGCGGCGAGCCCGCCCAGGCGAAGGCGTACGACCGGCTCACCCTGACGCCGTTGCAGGACCAGGGGATCACCCTGGGCGAGGGCGTCGGCGCGGTGCTCGCGCTGCCGCTGCTCCAGGCCGCGGGCGACGCGCTCGCGGAGGAGGCGCCCCGGCCGTTCGTCCCCTCGGCGCCGAAGGAGCAGCCGAAGCTGCCGTCGGCCGCCGACCTGCTCAGGCGGCTGTAGCGGCTGTCGCGGCGGCGGGGTGTCGTCGGAGACCGGCTCCCGACCCCTGGCCCCCCGCTTCGCGCGACTCCCCGCGCCCCTTCCTCGGGGCGCGGGGATTCTGCTGTGTCGGCGGCGGGGCCCGGACGCGGGTCCGGTTCGGGTGCGGTTCGGGTCCGGTTCCGGTGCGTTCCGGTGCGGTGGAGGAGTGGGTGGGAGCGATGGCCGACGGCGACGAGCGGGCGACGTGGGGCGAAGGGCTGCGGTTCGCGTTCGGGACGCTGTCGGTGCTGCGAGTGCGGGTCGAGCGGTGGGACCGGGCCGCGGCGGCCCGGGCGATGACGGCGGCCCCGGTGGTCGGCCTGGTCCTGGGCGCGATCGCGGCCGGGGCCGGCGCCCTGGTGGCCTGGCGGGCGGGCGGGCTGCTCGCCGCGGTGACGGCGGTGGGGGTGCTCGCCGCGCTGACCAGGGGGCTGCACCTGGACGGCCTGGCGGACGTCGCCGACGGCCTGGGCAGCGGCAAACCGGCCGAGGACGCGCTGCGGATCATGAAGCAGTCCGACATCGGCCCGTTCGGCGTGCTGACCCTGCTGCTGGTGCTGCTCGCCCAGGTCGCCGCCCTGGCCGGGCAGTTCGGGCAGTCGACGCCGCGCGGCGCCCTCGCGGTGCTCGCCTCGGCGGTGGCCGCGCGCTGCGCGCTGGCCTGGGGCTGCCTGCGGTCGGTGCCGGCCGCGCGCCCGGGCGGGCTGGGGGCGATGGTGGCGAGCACCGTCGCGCCCGCGGCGGCCGCCATCGGGACGCTGGCCGCCGCGCTCGTCGTGGCCGCGCCCGGACTGTTCGACGGATGGTCAGCCCTGCGCCTCCCGCTGGCCGTTGTGCTCGGCGTCGGCTGCGCCCGGCTGCTGCTCACGCGGTGCGTGCGCCGGTTCGGCGGAATCACCGGGGACGTGCTCGGCGCGACGGCCGAGACCGCCGCCACCGGGACGCTGTTCGCCCTGGCGTTGCTCGGCTGACACCGGGCGGCGCGTGATCCCACCATGCGGACTACCATGCGTGGAGCACCGCAGCCCTGCACCGTGGCAGGTCCTGCCCGCCCGGCGCGCACCGAGGAGCCGGGGCCTCTGGTGTGCGCGGCCGCTCCGGCGGGCGCGCGCGCCAGGGGGCCCGGACCCGCAGGGCCCGCCGGCGGACGGCCTGCGACGGCGGGCTGCGCCGGTGCGGCAGTCACGCCGCGACCGGCCGTGGACCGCGAAAGAACAGGACGCATTACGTGACTGCATTGTCTGTGAGCACCTCCTCCGCCGCCTCGCTGCGCGCGGACGCCCTGGTGGTCGGTGTCGCGAAGGGCCCCAAGGGGATCGTGCTGGCCCCCGGTGCCGAGGCCGTGAACGAGGCGTTCGAGGGCAAGCTGGCCGAGATCCTCGGCACCCTGGGCGCGACCGGTGCCGAGGGCGAGACCGTCAAGGTCGCCTCCCCCGCCGGTCTCAAGGCCGCGCTCGTGCTCGCGGTCGGCCTCGGCGAGGCGGCCGAGGACGGCTACGGCCTGGAGGCGCTGCGCCGCGCCGCCGGTGTCGCCGCCCGCGCCCTGGCCGGCGTCAAGAAGGCCGCGCTGGCCCTGCCGGCCGAGTCCGCGGAGGAGGTCGAGGCGGTCGCGCTCGGCAGCCTGCTCGGCTCGTACGCCTTCGGCACCTACAAGGGCAACGGCAACGGCAAGGAGCCGGTCGGCGAGCTGGTCCTGCTGACCGTCCGCAAGGGCAGCAAGGACGCCAAGGCCGCCGTGGAGCGGGCCACCGCGATCGGCGAGGAGATGAACCGCGCCCGCGACCTGGTCAACACCGCGCCGAACGACCTGAACCCGAAGAGCTTCGCCGCGATCGCCCAGGCGGCCGGCAAGGAGCACGGCCTCAAGGTCGAGGTCCTGGACGAGAAGGCGCTGACCAAGGGCGGCTTCGGCGGCCTGCTGGGCGTCGGCAACGGCTCGACCAACCCGCCGCGGCTGGTGAAGGTGGCCTACACCCACCCGAAGGCGAAGGCGACCCTGGCCTTCATCGGCAAGGGCATCACCTACGACTCGGGCGGCATCTCGCTCAAGCCGGCCGGCCACAACGAGACCATGAAGTGCGACATGGCCGGCGCCGCCGCCGTGTTCGCCGCCGTGGTGGCCGCCAAGCGCCTGGGCCTGACCGTCAACGTCACCGCCTGGCTCGCGCTGGCCGAGAACATGCCGTCCGGCTCCGCCACCCGCCCGGGTGACGTGCTGCGCATGTACGGCGGCAAGACCGTCGAGGTGCTGAACACGGACGCCGAGGGCCGCCTGGTGCTGGCCGACGCGATCGTCAAGGCCGGCGAGGAGAACCCGGACGTCATCGTCGACGTGGCGACCCTGACCGGCGCCATGGTGCTGGCCCTGGGCACCCGCACCTTCGGTGTGATGGCCAACAACGACGAGCTGCGCGACAACCTGCACGCCCTCGCGGGCGAGGTGGGCGAGCAGTCCTGGCCGATGCCGCTGCCGGCCGAGCTCAAGAAGGGCATGACCGACTCGACCATCGCCGACCTGGCCAACATGGGCGAGCGGATGGGCGGCGGCCTGGTGGCCGGCCTGTTCCTCCAGGAGTTCGTGGCCGAGGGCATCGACTGGGCGCACCTGGACATCGCCGGCCCGGCGTTCCACGAGAGCGCCCCGTTCGGCTACACCCCGAAGGGCGGCACCGCGAGCGCGGTGCGCACCCTGGTCCGGTTCGCGGAGCAGACCGCGGCCAACGGCAAGGCCTGATCCGAGCGGATCCCGACCCCGACGGGGGCCCGGCGCGCGTGCGCCGGGCCCCCGTCGGCGTTCCCGCACGGGTTACCTGCGAGTAGGCGCGGACACCCCACCGCACCTCTGTTCGCCACGGGCGAAACTTTGTTCCGCACTGCGGAAGAGGTGGCACCGAAGCGGGCGGAAGACGCCCGTCCGGCGGCTGTCAACAAGGCCTTGAGCTGCGATGATGCCCTTCCGTCGGGGGTGTTCCCGCCCCGGTGACCACTCCGTGGGACACCCCTGGGGTGGACCCGGACATCAGCCACCGCGAACAAGTGCGAAGATGTATTTCCGGCACGACTGGGCGCCTCACAAAGGCTTCCGACCCACCGGACCGCGACCGGCCCGGCGACCCACCCCATTGCATGGAGGACGTGACGTGGCGAACGACGCCAGCACCGTTTTCGACGTAGTCATTCTCGGAGGCGGAAGCGGCGGTTACGCCGCGGCGCTCCGCGCCGCTCAGCTGGGTCTGAGCGTCGCCCTGGTCGAGAAGGGCGAGCTGGGCGGCACCTGCCTGCACCGCGGCTGCATCCCGACCAAGGCCCTGCTGCACGCGGCCGAGATCGCGGACGAGACGAAGGAGGCCGCCGAGTTCGGCGTGCTGGCCACCTTCCAGGGCATCGACATCAACGGCGTCCACAAGTACAAGGACGACGTCATCGCCGGCCTGTACAAGGGCCTCCAGGGCCTGGTGGCCTCGCGCAAGGTCACCTTCATCCAGGGCGCGGGCAAGCTCTCCTCGCAGACCTCGGTCGACGTGAACGGCCAGCGCATCGAGGGCCGCCACATCGTCCTCGCCACCGGTTCGGTGCCGCGCTCGATCCCGGGCCTGGAGATCGACGGCAACCGCGTGATCTCCTCGGACCACGCCCTCAAGCTCGACCGGATCCCGAAGTCGGTCGTCATCCTCGGCGGCGGCGTCATCGGCGTCGAGTTCGCCTCGGTCTGGAAGTCCTTCGGCGTCGAGGTCACCATCGTCGAGGCGCTGCCGCACCTCGTCCCGCTGGAGGACGAGAACTCCTCCAAGCTGCTGGAGCGCGCCTTCCGCAAGCGCGGCATCAAGTTCGAGCTCAAGGCCCGCTTCTCGGGCGTCGAGTACACCGAGTCCGGTGTCCGCGTCTCCACCGAGAACGGCAAGCAGATCGACGCCGACCTGCTGCTCGTCGCCATCGGCCGCGGCCCGGTCTCGGCCGGCCTCGGCTACGAGGAGAACGGCGTCGCGATGGACCGCGGCTACGTCCTGGTCGACGAGTACATGCGCACCAACGTGCCCACCATCTCCGCCGTCGGCGACCTCGCCCCGACCCTGCAGCTGGCCCACGTCGGCTTCGCCGAGGGCATCCTGGTCGCCGAGCGCCTGGCCGGCCTCAAGCCGGTGCCGATCGACTACGACGGCGTCCCGCGCGTGACCTACTCCAACCCGGAGGTCGCCTCCGTCGGCATCTCCGAGGCCAAGGCCGTCGAGCTGTACGGCAAGGAGAAGGTCGTCACCCTCAAGTACAACCTGGCCGGCAACGGCAAGAGCAAGATCCTGAAGACCGCCGGCGAGATCAAGCTCGTCCAGGTCAAGGACGGCGCCGTGGTCGGCGTCCACATGGTCGGCGCCCGCATGGGCGAGCAGGTCGGCGAAGCCCAGCTGATCTACAACTGGGAGGCCCTGCCGGCCGAGGTCGCGCAGCTGATCCACGCGCACCCGACCCAGTCCGAGGCCCTGGGCGAGGCGCACCTGGCGCTGGCCGGCAAGCCGCTGCACGCGCACGACTGATCGCGCCCACCACCCCCCTTTTCCGGTACTTCCCGTACTTCCCGTACGCAAGACTTGATAGGAGTCGCTGAAACCATGGCGGTCTCAGTAACACTGCCCGCGCTGGGCGAGAGCGTTTCCGAGGGCACTGTCACCCGCTGGCTCAAGGCCGAGGGTGAGCGTGTCGAGGTCGACGAGCCGCTGCTCGAGGTCTCGACCGACAAGGTCGACACCGAGATCCCGGCCCCGGCTTCCGGCATCCTCTCCTCGATCAAGGTCGGCGAGGACGAGACCGTCGAGGTCGGCGCCGAGCTGGCGATCATCGACGACGGCACCGGTGCCCCGGCCGCCGCCCCGGCCCCCGTGGTCGAGGCCGCGCCGGTCGCCGCCCCGGCTCCCGTTGCCGCGCCGGCTCCGGTCGCCGAGGCCCCGGCTGCTCCGGCTGCCGCTCCGGCCGCCGCTGCTGCTCCGGCCGGCGACGCCACCCCGGTGCTGCTGCCCGCTCTGGGCGAGTCGGTCACCGAGGGCACCGTCACCCGCTGGCTCAAGGCCGAGGGTGAGACGGTCGAGGTCGACGAGCCGCTGCTCGAGGTCTCCACCGACAAGGTCGACACCGAGATCCCGTCGCCGGTCGCCGGCGTCGTCGTCAAGATCCTGGTCGCCGAGGACGAGACCGCCGAGGTCGGCGCCCAGCTCGCGCTGATCGGTGCCCCGGGTGCCGCCGCTGCCGCTCCGGCTCCGGTCGCTGCCCCGGCCCCGGTGGCCGCTCCGGCTCCGGTCGCCCCGGTCGCTGCCCCGGCTCCGGTTGCTGCCCCGGCTCCGGTTGCCGCTCCGGCTCCCGTTGCCCCGGTCGCTGCCCCGGCCCCGGTCGCCCCGGTCGCCGCTCCGGCTCCCGTTGCCGCTCCGGCTCCGGTCGCCGCCCCGGCCCCCGTCGCCGCTCCGGCCGCCCCGGTGGCCGACGCCGGTGACGCCTACGTCACCCCGCTGGTGCGCAAGCTCGCCGCCGAGCACGGCGTCGCGCTGTCCTCCGTCGCCGGCACCGGCGTCGGCGGCCGCATCCGCAAGCAGGACGTCATCGCCGCCGCGGAGGCCGCCAAGGCCGCCCCGGCCCCGGTCGCCGCCGCCGCTCCGGCCGCCGCCGCGCCGAAGGCCGTCTCCGCTCCGTCCGCCCTGCGCGGCCAGACGGTCAAGATGACCCGCATGCGCAAGGTCATCGGCGACAACATGATGAAGGCCCTGCACGAGCAGGCCCAGCTGACCAGCGTGGTCGAGGTGGACGTCACCAAGATCATGTCGCTGCGCGCCAAGGCCAAGGAGGGCTTCCTGGCCCGCGAGGGCGTCAAGCTCTCCCCGATGCCGTTCTTCGTGAAGGCCGCCGCCCAGGCGCTCAAGGTCCACGCGGTCGTCAACGCGCGGATCAACGACGCCGAGGGCACCATCACCTACTTCGACACCGAGAACATCGGCATCGCGGTGGACTCCGAGAAGGGTCTGATGACCCCGGTCATCAAGGGTGCGGGCGACCTCAACATCGCCGGCATCTCGAAGAAGACCGCCGAGCTGGCCACCAAGGTCCGCGACAGCAAGATCACCCCGGACGAGCTGTCCGGCGCCACCTTCACGATCAGCAACACCGGTTCGCGCGGTGCCCTGTTCGACACCGTGATCGTGCCGCCGAACCAGGCCGCCATCCTGGGCATCGGTGCCACCGTCAAGCGCCCGGTGGTCATCGAGGCCGACGGCGGCACCGCCATCGGCATCCGTGACATGACCTACCTGTCGCTCTCCTACGACCACCGCCTGGTGGACGGCGCCGACGCCGCCCGCTACCTGGTCGCGGTCAAGGAGATCCTGGAGGCCGGCGAGTTCGAGGTCGAGCTCGGCCTGTAAGGCAGCGCGACCGCAGCACGGTCGTACGGAGCCCCGTGTCGTCCCCGGACGGCGCGGGGCTCCGCCGCTCCCGGGATGCGGTTCCCGCCGGGTCATGGCATGCGTGGAGACGACGGAAAAGGGATGCTTGAGCGGTGATGGACGAGACGGACTTCTGGCAGATCATCGACGACACCTGGGAGGCCGCCGACGGCGATCCCGACGAACAGGCCGACCGGCTGGTGGAGCGCCTCGCCCAGCTGACCCCCGACGACGTGATCGACTTCGGTCGGCTGTTCGAGGCCCGGTTCCAGCGCGCCTACCGCTACGACCTGTGGGGGGCGGCCCACCTGCTGCTGGACGGCGCCTCGGAGGACACCTTCGACTACTTCCGCTGCTGGCTGATCGGCCAGGGCCGGGAGGTCTTCGAGGGCGGGCTGGCCGAACCGGACGACCTGGCGGACCTGCTGCCCGAGTTCGACGAGGAGGAGGACGGCGAGGCCGAGGACCTCGGCTTCGCCGCCGACGAGGCGTACGAGCAGCTGACCGGCCTGCCGCTGCCCGAGGTGGGCGGGCGGCAGGCGGGGCGGCCGACCGGGGCGTTCCTGGACTTCGACGACCCGGACGTGATGGCGAAGCGCTTCCCCAAGCTCTGGGAGCGGTACGGGGATTAGGGGGTGTCTGACACCTCCTACGGCCGCGCCGCGTGGATCAGGTGCTGCTGCCGGCGGAGCCGTCCTGCTTGATGCCCTTGAGGATCTGGTCCAGCACCGCGGGGTCCGGCGCGGCCGGGTCGTCGTCCACGCCGCCCTCGAAGATCACGTAGCCGCCGCCCTTGGCCGGGACGGCGGCCAGCAGGACGTAGCCCTGGGTGCCGTCCGAGGTGCGGACGTGCCAGCGGGTGGCGTAGCCGAGCACACCGGCGACGGAGACGTAGCCGGAACCGGAGTCGGTGTGCGAGGTGATCCCGGAGAAGATCGTCCCGGCGTAGGTCGGCATCGCCGCGTCGGCGGCCCCCTTGGGGGTGTCGCCCTGGACGGTGTCCTTCTCGATCGAGAACTGGCCGCGGATGCAGGAGTTGCCGTCGGCGCAGGAGTAGCGGCCGCTGCCGAGGTAGACGGTGGAGTGCGTGGAGTTGGTCGCCGCGTCCCAGCCGTCGAGGACCGGGACGGTGATCGCGTGCTGCGGGTCCGGGACGGTGCTCTTGACCGACGGGACGGGCTTGGGGGCGGGCGTGCTCCGGGTCGGGGTGGGGCTCGGCGTGGGGCCGTCGCTCTGGGTGACGGTGACCGTGGGGTTGGGGGTCGGGTCGGCCTTGGTGTCCCCGCCGCCGCTGAGCGTGAGCCCGGCGATGATCCCGCCGACGACCAGCACGGCGACCGAGATGCCGACGATCACGCCGGTGCGGTTCTTCGCGGGGGCGGGCGGCGGGTAGCCGTAGCCGGCGCCCGGGTAGGCCTCCTGGCCGGGGTAGGCCGGCTGGCCCGGGTACTGCTGCGGGCCGGCGTACGGGCCCTGGCCGGGGTAGCCGTAGCCGGGCGACTGGACCGCGTCCTGCGCCGGGTAGCCGTAGCCGGGGGCGGGTGAGCCGCTCTGCGCGGGGTAGCCGTAGCCGGCCTGCGGCGGCTGCGGGGTGGGCGGCTGCCAGCCCTGGGTCGGGGCGTCGGCGAGCTGTCCGCCGGGGGCCCGGAGCGGCCGGACCTCGGCGGTCCAGGCGTTGCCGTCCCACCAGCGCTCGTGACCGGGGGTGCCGTCCGCACCCGGGACCGGGTACCACCCGGGAGGCGTCGAGTTGCTCACGGGCGTACGGTACCCGGCGGGGCGCCGCTCCAGACAGGCAGGTACGTCACGACTGCGCCGCAACTGTTCTGACGGGTCGTCAGACGATCGGGTGGCGGTTCGGGCGGCTCAGCCGGCCAGTCGGCGGGCCATCCACACGTCGTCCACGTACTGCCCGTCGATCAGGAACTCCTCGGCCAGCGTGCCCTCGACCGTGAAGCCGCAGCTCTCGTACAGCCGGCGGGCCGGGGCGTTCCAGCCGAGCACCCGGAGGGTCAGCTTGCGGGCGCCGAGGGCCCGGGCGTGCTCGCAGGCCGCCTCGACCAGCCGTCGGCCGATGCCCCGGCCGCGCACCGTGCCGTCGACGGCCAGGCCCTGGATCTGCCGGACGTGCCGGTTGACGGCCAGCGGGGTCGCCGGGACCTGGCGGACGTAGCCGACGATCCGGCCGTCCAGGATGGCGAGCAGGAACTGGTCGGGGGTGTGGCCCTCGTCGAAGACCCGTTTCCCGACGGGCGGCTCGGGGGCGACGTCGGAGAGGGTGGACCAGGCGGCACGGTCGAGCTCGGCGAGCCCGCGCTCGTCCTCGGGGCGGGCCGGGCGGATGATCAGATCGTCTTCGCGGGTCATGCCGCGTGATGCTACTGGGGCGCGTGCGAGGGGTGACAGGCGATAAGGCCTGCGAGGATGGGTCCATGCGCATCGCTGTCACGGGCTCCACGGGATTGATCGGCTCGGCCCTCGTCCGCTCCCTGCTGGCGGACGGCCACGAGGTGGTCCGGCTGGTCCGGCACCGCTCCAGGACGGGACCGCAGCCCGACGGGAGCACCGCGATCGGCTGGAACCCGCTGCTCGGCGAGGTCGACCGGGACGGGCTCGCCGGGGTCGACGCCGCGGTGCACCTGGCCGGCGCCGGGGTCGGCGACCGCCGCTGGACGGACTCCTACAAGCGGGAGATCCGGGAGAGCCGGGTGTACGGCACCGAGACGCTGGCGGTCGCGCTCGCGGAACTGGCGCAGCCGCCGCGGGTGCTGGTCAGCGCCTCCGCGGTCGGCTGGTACGGGCAGACCGGCGACCGGGTGATCGACGAGGACTCCCCCGCCGGGGACGACTTCCTGGCCGAGGTGTGCGTGGAGTGGGAGGCGGCCGCACGGCCCGCCGAGCGGGCCGGGATCCGGGTCGTCCACCCGCGCACCGGCATGGTGCTGTCCGCCGCGGGCGGCGCGGGCGGGCGGCTGTTCCCGCTGTTCAAGCTGGGCCTGGGCGGGCGGCTCGGCAGCGGCGGGCAGTACTGGAGTTACATCTCGCTGGCCGACGAGGTGGCCGCGCTGCGGTTCCTGATCGACCGGGAGGACCTCTCCGGCGCCTTCAACCTCACCGCGCCGGAGCCGGCCACCAACGCCGAGCTGACCGCGGCGCTCGGGCGGGCGCTCGGGCGGCCGACGCCGTTCCCGGTGCCGGAGGCGGTGTTGAAGGCCGTGCTCGGGGAGCTGGCGGTCGAGGTGGTCGGCAGCCACCGGGTGGTGCCGCGGCGGCTGTTGGACGCGGGCTTCCGCTTCGCGCACCCGGATCCGGACTCGGCGGTGCGGGCGGCACTGTGACCCCTCGTTCTGCGTAGGCCCGCTACGGCATTCACCCTGGCCAGGGGCATATGCCGGGCGGGGTCGGACGGGGCTCCGAGAGGGGGCGCACGGGAGCACACGACGGGCGCGTTGCACGCCCCCGGTGACCGTGCGCGCCCGCCGACCCGGTAACCCGGCCGCCACGGCGCACTGTCCGTGACCGCGCCCCCGCCCGGCGCCGCACGACCCCTCCCGACCCCCGCATCCGGTCCACCGCACCGGTCTGATGCTCACACTGACTGGGCATCACCTTCCACGGACCGTGTCCCGGCACCCCGCTGCCTGCGTCGGCCGGAGCCCCGGGACCAGGGAGGGAGCACTCCAGTGCCCACGTACGACTTCACCCGCCGCGCCCGCCGCCCGTCCGACCCGGACGTCGTCGTGGTCGGCGCCGGACTCGCGGGGCTGGCCGCCGCCCGCGCGCTCACCGGCCAAGGCCTCACCGTCCAGGTCCTGGAGACCACCGACCGGATCGGCGGCCGAATGGCCACCCGCGAGCTCGACGGCTTCCGCCTCGACGACGGCAGCCACCTGCTCAACACCGCCTACCCGGAGCTGCGCCGGGCGCTCGACCTCGACCGCCTGGACCTGCGCCCGCTCGCGCCCGGCGTACTCGTGCACAGCGCCGGCCGCCGCTACCGCGCCGGGGACCCCCAGCTCACCGCCGCCCGGCAGGCCGCCCTCCGGGCCCCGCTCGGCAGCCCGCTGGACAAGGCCCGCCTCGGCAGCTGGCTGGGCCGGATCGCCACCACCCCCGCCGCCCGGCTGCAGGCCCGCCCGGAGACCACCGCCGCCCGCGCCCTGGCCGGCCACGGCCTCGCCCCGCGCACCGTCGACGGCTTCCTGCGCCCGCTGCTCAGCGCCCTGCTCGGCGACCCGGCCCTCGGCACCAGCAGCCGGATCGCCGACCTGGTGCTGCGCTCGTACGCCCGCGGCCGGCTCTGTCTGCCCGCCGACGGGATCGCGGCCGTGCCCGCCCAGCTGGCCGCCGCGCTGCCCGCCGGCACCGTGCGGACCGGGGTGCAGGTCACCTCGATCGGCGCCGACGGCGTGGAGACCCTCGCGCACGGGCGGATCGGCGCCCAGGCCGTGGTGGTCGCCACCGACGCCCGCTCCGCGGCCGAGCTGCTGCCGGGGCTCCGGCTGCCCGACTTCCACCCCGTCACCACCTTCTTCCACGCGGCCGACCGCGCCCCGCTCGCCGAGGCCGTGCTGCTGCTGGACGCCGACCGGCCGAACGGACACCCGCCGCTGGTCTCGCACTCGCTGGTGCTCAGCGAGCTGCACCCGTCCTACGCCCCGGCCGGGCAGGCGCTGGTCGCCACCACCGTGCTCGGCCGGCGCTCCTTCGACGCGGGCGGTCCGGCCGGGCTGGAACCGGCCGTCCGCGCCCGGCTCGCCGAGCTGTACGGCACCTCGACGGCGGACTGGCAGTTCCTCAGCGTGCGGCACGTCCCGGACGCGCTGCCCGCGATGCCGCCGCCGCACAACCCCCGCCGCCCGGTGCGGCTGCTGGCCGGGCTGTACGTCGCCGGGGACCACCGGGACACCAGCACCGTGCAGGGCGCGCTGGTCTCCGGGCGACGGGCGGCGCGGGCGGTGCTCGGCGACCTCGGGCTGCCGGCCGGGGCGCGGGAGGCCGAGGCGGCGGCCTGAGGCCGGTACCGCGGGGGCGCGGACACGCCAGCGGTCTGCCGGGGTGACAGACCGACGGCGTGCCAGGATGCCTCGCATGACCGTTCTGATCACTCATCGGATGATTCCAACGGTTTCGGCCGCCCGGCCGGCCGCCCGGTGAGCGCCTCCGCCCAGCCGGTGGCGCTGATCCTGATCCCCGCCGCAGCCGTCGCCGCGCCGCTGCTCGCCGACCGGCTGCTGCGGTGGATCGCCGTGCCGACCGTGGTGTTCGAGATCGTGCTCGGCGTCCTGATCGGCCCGTCCGTCCTGGACTGGGCGCACGTCGACGACCTGGTGAACGCGCTGTCCCAGTTCGGCCTGGCCATACTGATGTTCCTCGCCGGGTACGAGATCGACTTCGCCAAGCTGCGCGGTGGCCCGCTGAAACGGGCGGGCACCGCGTGGCTGGTCTCGCTCGTCCTGGCCCTCGGCGTCGGCGCCCTGGTCAACCGGGACCCCTGGGACGGCGCCTTCGCCGGGCTGGTGCTGACCACCACCGCGCTCGGCACGATCCTGCCGATCCTCCGCGACTCCGGCGAACTGCCCACCCCCTTCGGCTCGTTGGTGATGGCCACCGGGGCGGTCGGGGAGTTCGGGCCGATCATCGCGATCGCCGTGCTGCTCAGCGGCAACTCGCCCACCCGGACCGCGGTCATCCTCGGCGCCTTCGCGGTGATCACCGCCGTCGCCGTGCTCGGCGCCCGCCGGCCGCGCCCGGCCTGGGCCACCCGGCTGATCGAGCGGACCCTGCGCACCTCCGGGCAGTTCGCGATCCGGGCGGTGATCCTGGTGCTGGCCGTCATGGTCGCGGCCGCGCTCTGGCTCGACCTGGACATGCTGCTCGGCGCCTTCACCGCCGGGATCGTCTCCCGGCTGCTGCTCTCCGACATCCGCCGGGCCGAGGAGGAGGTGATCGAGGCCAAGCTGGAGAGCATCGGCTTCGGCTTCCTGGTGCCGATCTTCTTCGTGGTCAGCGGGATGAACTTCGACCTGGACGCGCTGCTGGACGACCCCGGCACCCTGCTGCTCGTCCCGGTGTTCCTGCTGCTGTTCCTCGCCGTACGCGGCCTGCCGGCCGGGCTGCTCGCCCCGGCCGGGCTCGGCGGGCGCGACCGTGCCGCGCTCGGGCTATACGCGTCGACGGCGCTGCCGCTGGTCGTGGTGATCACCACGATCGAGGTGGAGGCCGGACACCTGCCCTCCTCGACGGCGGCGGCGCTGGTCGGCGCCGGGATGCTGTCGGTCCTGGTGTTCCCGCTGGTGGCCCAGCGGGTGCGGGGCGGGCGGCGGGCGGCCGCCGACCCCGAGCGGCCGAGGGTCCGGGCCGAGAGCTGGTGAGCCCCCGGCCCTCGCACGGCCGGTTCCGTCAGATCACGCCCGCCTGGCGGGCCGTCTCCTCGAAGGCCCGGGCCACCTGGCTGCCCCGGTACGGGGTGAGGCGGCGGTGGAAGTCCCGGACGTACTCCAGCGAGCGGGCCGAGCGCATCTCCCCCGCCGCCCGCAGCGCGTCGGTGGCCATGGTGCAGGCCTCGTCGAGGTCCCCCATGCCGAGCCGGGCGGTGGCGAGCACCAGCCGGCAGAAGATCCGGCTGCGCGCGTAGGCGGGCGAGCGCAGCCGCAGCGACTTCTCGGCGTGCTGCGCGCAGGTGCGCCACTGCTGGAGGTCGCGGTAGCAGTGGGCGAACTCGTCGGAGAGCTGGGCCTCGTCGAAGTACCGTGCCCAGGAGGGCAGTTCGTCGCCGGTGCGGGAGGCCGCGAGCGACCGCTCGGCCCGGACCAGCGCGGTGGTGCAGGAGCGGACGTCGCCCAGCAGGCCGTGGCCCCGGGCCTCGGCGGCGTGCATCAGCGACTGGACCACCGGCGGGACGGCGGTGCCGACGCCCTGCTGGGCGACCCGGGCGAGCTGGACGGCCTCCCGGCCGTGGCCCAGGTGGACGGCCTGCTGGCTCATCGTCACCAGCACGTAGCCGCCGAGCGCGCGGTCCCCGGCGGCCTGGGAGAGGCGCAGCGCCTGGACGAAGTAGCGCTGGGCGAGGCCGTGCGCGGCGATGTCGAAGGACGTCCAGCCGGCCAGCCTGGTGAGGTCGGCGACGGCTCCGAACAGGGCGCGGCCGATCTGCTCGCCGTAGCGGCCGCGCAGCATCGGCTCGGCCTCGCTCTCCAGGTAGCGGACCAGCGCCTGGCGGGCGTGGCCGCCGCCGTAGGCGTGGTCGAGCGCGCGGAAGAGGTCCCCGACGGCGCGGATGGCGGCGATGTCGCCGCGGCCGACCCGCAGGGCGGGGCGGGCCTCCCGGGTCGGGTCGGTGTACGGCGGTTCGACGGCGGCGGGCGGGCGGCGGCTCTGGGTGGGCACCCGGCCGATGGTGGCGGCGGTGCCGGTGGTTCCGGCGGTGCTGCGGGCGCCCGGGGCGCCGGCGGGCTGGGTGCGCGCCGGGCCCGCGGCGGGTGCGCCGGGCACGTTCGACGCCGGTGCGCCGGGGGCGGTGCCGGGCGGACCGGTGGCGGTGTCCGGGCGGGTCAGCGTGGAGCCGTCCCGGGCGACCCGCTCGTCGGTGCGGCCGATCAGCCAGTCCCGGCTGGGGACGACCAGGCCGGCCGGGGTGAAGGCGATCCGGCGCAGTTCGGACTGCGGGCCGTTGTCCTTGCGCCACATGCTCGCCACGATGTCCACCGCCTCCTGCGGGGTCTCGGCGAACTCCAGGCCCGCGTAGACCGGGGCGCAGGCGTCCAGGCCAAGGTCCTGGGCGGTGAGGCGGCGGCCGAGGCGGCGGGTGAAGACCTCGGCGATCAGCGCCGGGGTGGCGCCGCGGGGTTGCTGGCCGCGCAGCCAGCGGGTGACCGAGGTCTTGTCGTAGCGCAGGTCGAGGCCGTGCTCCAGGCCGAGCTGGTCGACCCGGCGGGCCAGGCCCGCGTGCGAGAAGCCGGCCTCCTCGATCAGGGCGGCGAGTTGGCCGTTCTGCGGCGTCGGGCCGGAGTGGCCGGTGTGGCTGCCGTGGCCGCTGGTGGTCGCGGGGGCGGGCGCGGCGGTGGCTTCGTGCCGGGCGGGTGTGGCCTGCACGGGCAGTCGCAGTTCCTCGGCGGTCGGGGCGTCGGCGGTCATCGGGTCAGCGGTCGGCGGTTCAGCGGTCAGCGTGTCGGCGGTCAGGGCGTCGGGCGCGTCCGGAAGGGCCCGGCCGACCGGGCCTCGGCGCTGGCCGAGCGGGTCGAGCGGTCCGTACGCCGGGCTGTCGGTTGCAGGCCGTTGGGACATGTCAGTCAACACCTCTCGGACGTCGCACCGGGCTCCACCAGCAGTTCGGCTCGCCCGGGGCGGCGCCCCCTGTCGGGAATCGGCGTGAATGTAGCGAGCATTCGGGCGCTATGGGTGGATCTGACCGCCCAATCCTCCGAACGGGTGAAGCAAGCGCGCCCATTGTGGGGAAGCGGGGCCAGGGTGGGTTTGGCCGTACGGGGGCGAACCGTCAACCGGCGTCGGTGGTGGTCGACGCCATGACACGCCGCGGTGCTGTGTCGGCCCGCCACATGGGAGCGGCGTCCCCGGATTCCTACCGTTCTCGGCCATGGACACCTCTACTGCCCGCCCGCTCGACGGCCGCACGGCCCTGGTCACCGGAGCCGCCTCGGGCATCGGCCGGGCCTGCGCCGAAGCCCTCGCCGGGGCCGGCGCCCGGGTCTACGTCGTCGACCTCGCGGCCGACCCGGCCCGGGAGCTCGCGGACCGGATCGGCGGGCGCGCGATCGTCGCCGACCTCGCCGATCCCGCGGCCGTGGACGCCCTGCCCGCCGATGCCGACGTCGTGGTCAACAACGCCGGCCTGCAACACGTCGCACCCGTCCACGAGTTCCCGGTCGAACGCTTCACCCTCATCCAACGCGTCATGGTCGAGGCCCCGTTCCGGATCCTGCGCCGCACCCTCCCGCACATGTACGAGCGGGGGTGGGGCCGGATCGTCAACGTCTCCTCCGTCCACGGCCTGCGCGCCAGCGCCTTCAAGTCCGCGTACGTCACGGCCAAGCACGGCCTGGAGGGCCTCAGCAAGACCGTCGCCCTGGAGGGCGCCCCGTACGGGGTCACCAGCAACTGCCTCAACCCCGGGTACGTCCGAACTCCCCTGGTGGAGAAGCAGATCGCCGCCCAGGCACTGGCCCACGGCATCCCCGAGGAGGAGGTGGTCGAGCGGATCATGCTCGACCGGACCGCCGTCAAGCGGCTCATCGAACCCGAGGAGGTCGCCCAACTCGCCCTCTGGCTCTGCCTCCCCGCCGCCGCCTACGTCACCGGCGCCAGCCTGCCGATCGACGGCGGCTGGACGGCGCACTGAGCCGGTGCCGGTACCGACAACGGTCATGGGGTGGAGGGCCACAGCGGGCCGACGGGCTGTGTGGGTCGACCACATGGGCCGCCGGGCGCGGGCTCCCTACCTTGTGGCGACATCGTCCCCGTCCCCCTGGACCTGGAAGTGGTGACCATGAACGCCCCCGCACGTGGCACGGCGGCTACCAGTTCACTCCCGCGAGTGGTGGCCGCGAGTCTGATCGGCACGACGATCGAGTGGTACGACTACTTCTTGTACGGAACGGCCGCGGCGCTGGTGTTCGGGAAGCTGTTCTTCCCCAACACCGACCCGCTGACCGGGACCCTGCTGTCGTTCCTGACGTACGCGATCGGGTTCGCGGCACGGCCGGTCGGAGCGCTGGTGTTCGGTCACTTCGGCGACCGGGTGGGCCGGAAGAGACTGCTGGTGGTGAGCCTGCTGCTGATGGGCGGATCGACCACCGCGATCGGGCTGCTGCCGACCTACGACTCGATCGGGGCGGCGGCGCCGGTGCTGCTGACCGCACTGCGGCTGGTGCAGGGCTTCGCGCTCGGCGGCGAGTGGGGCGGGGCGGTGCTGCTGGTGTCGGAGCACGGGGACCGGCGGCGGCGGGGGTTCTGGGCGTCGTGGCCGCAGGGCGGGGCGCCCGCCGGGAACCTGCTGGCGGCGGGCGTGCTGTCGCTGATGACGGCGGTGCAGCCGGAGAGCGCGTTCCTGGCGTGGGGGTGGCGGGTGCCGTTCCTGCTGTCGGCGGTGCTGGTCGGCGTGGGGCTGTGGATCCGGCTGGCGGTGGAGGAGTCGCCGCTGTTCCGGGAGGCGGTCGCGAACCGCCCGGAGGCCGAACAGGCGCCGCTGGTAGGGGTGTTGCGCAACCACTGGCGGGAGGTGCTGGTGGCCATGGGCGCGCGGATGGCGGAGAACATCTCGTACTACGTGATGACCACCTTTGTGCTGACGTACGCCGTCACCCACGCCCACTTCGACAAGCAGAGCGCGCTGAACGCCGTACTGATCGGCTCCGCGATCCAGTTCGCGCTGATCCCGCTGTTCGGGGCGCTGTCCGACCGGGTCGGGCGCAAGCCGGTGTACCTGGTGGGCGCGGTCGGCGTCGGGGCCTGGGCGTTCGTGTTCTTCGGGCTGGTGGACACCCACTCGTTCGGGCAGCTGGTCCTCGCGGTGACGGTCGGCCTGGTGTTCCACAGCGCCATGTACGCCCCGCAGGCGGCGTTCTTCTCCGAGCTGTTCGCGACCCGGCTGCGCTACTCGGGGGCCTCCATCGGCGCCCAGTTCGCCTCGGTGGCGGCCGGCGCACCGGCGCCGCTGATCGCGACCGCGCTGCTCAAGGACTACGGCAGCGCCACCCCCGTCTCGGTGTACGTGGCGATCGCGGCGGCGGTCACCGTCCTGGCGGTGCTGTGCGGGCGGGAGACCAGGGGGCAGGACCTGGCGGAGGTCGCGGAGGAGGCGTCGCCGGACGGTGCGGCGGTCGGGAAGCCCGCCGTGGCCTGAACGCGGTGGCCCGGGCGCGGTGGCCCGGGCGCGGTGGTCCGGGCGCGGCGGCCTGAGCGCCGATGCTCGCCCGGGCGCGGTGGCCTGAACCCGGTGGCCCGGGCGCGGTGGCCTGAACCCGGTGGCAGGGACGGACCGGCCTGGACGGCGAGCCGATAGCATCGCGATTCCTCGGCACCGACGGAACCGACGCCGATTGGCGGCCCGCACCATGAACCACCCCGGATGACCGGATGAACCGCCCCGACGAGAGCGCCGCGCCCGCGCTGCGACGGCTGCTCGACCTGCTCGCCTCCGGCTCCGCCACCGAGGACTTCGCCGAGGTGCTGGCCGACGCCCGCCGCCGCGGGGCGCCGGCCGGCGTCCTCGCCGAGATCGACGACGCCACCTGGCAGGCCCTGCGGGTGCACCGCACCCTGCGTCAACACCGGCGTCGGGAAGCCGAGTTGACGGCACTCTTCGACACCGCCGGAGACCTCGCCGCGTCCCGGGACCTGGACACCGTGCTGCAGGCCATCGTCCGCCGCGCCCGGATGCTGCTCGGCACCGACACCGCCTACCTGACCCTGCCGGACGAGGCCGCCGGCGACACCTACATGCGGGTCACCGACGGCTCGGTCTCCGTCCTGTTCCAGACCCTGCGACTCAGCCTCGGCGACGGCCTCGGCGGGCTGGTCGCCCAGACCGCCCGCCCCTACGCCACCCCCGACTACCGCGCCGACGAGCGCTTCCACCACACCGGCACGATCGACGCGGGCGTGCTGGACGAGGGCCTGGTGGCCATCATCGGCGTACCGCTGCTGCTCGGCGGCGACGTCATCGGCGTCCTGTTCGCCGCCGACCGCTCGCCGCGCGCCTTCTCCCCCGACGAGGTCGCGCTGCTCTGCACCCTGGCCGCGCACGCCGCGATCGCCCTGGACACCGCCGCGGCGCTGGCCGACACCCGGGCCGCGCTGGCCGAACTCAACACCGCCAACGAGCTGGTCCGGGCCCACTCCGCCGCCGTCCAGCGCGCCGAGCAGGCCCACGACCGGCTGACCGACCTGGTGCTGCGCGGCGCCGAGGTGTCGGACGTGGCCGCCGCCGTCGCCCACCTGCTGGACGGGGAGACGACCGTCCTGGACGCCGAGGGCGAACCGCTCGCCGGACCGCCCGCCGGACCGCCCGCCGCCGCGGCCGAACTCGCCGCCGCGGTGGCCGCCTCCCGGGCCGAGGGCCGGTCCGTACGGCACGACGGGCTCTGGGTGTGCGCGGTGCTGGCCGGGCACGACCTGCTCGGCACCCTGGTGCTGCGCGGTCGGCCCGACCTGGACGACCCCGACCGGCGACTGTTCGAACGGGCCGGCGTGGTGACCGCGCTGGTCCTGCTGCTGCGCCGCTCGGTCGCGGAGACCGAGAACCGGGTCCGCGGCGAACTGCTCACCGACCTGCTCACCGCCCCCGACCGCGACCCGGCCGGGCTCACCGCCCGCGGCCGCCGGCTCGGGGTCGACCTCGCCCGGCCGCACCTGGCGCTGGCCGCCGAACCCGCCGACCGCGACGGCGACGACCGGGGGCGACTGGCCGGCGCGGCCCGGCGGTACCTGTTCGGCTCCCGCGGCGTCAGCGCCGAGCACGGCGAGGCGGTCGCACTGCTGGTGCCCGTCGCCCCGGGCTGCGCCGAGGACCCGGAGCAGACCGCCCGGCGGGCCGCCGAACGGCTGGCCCGGCTGGCGGGCTTCGCCGTCACCGTCGGCGCCGGCCGCCCCGCCGCCGGCCCGGCCGCCCTGGCCGCCTCGTACGACGAGGGCCTGCGCTGCGTACGGGCCCTGCGGGTGCTCGGCCGCGCCGGGGAGGGCGCCTCGGCCGGCGCGCTCGGCTTCCTCGGGGTACTGCTCGGCGACGGCCACGACGTGGACGGCTTCGTCGGCGGCGCACTCGGCCCGCTGCTCGCCTACGACGCCAGGCGCGGCACCGAGCTGGTCCGCACCCTGCGCGCCTACTTCGACTGCGGCGGCAGCCTGACCAGGGCCAAGGACGAGCTGCACGTCCACGTGAACACGGTGGTCCAGCGGCTGGACCGGGTCGAGGCACTGCTCGGCGGGGGCTGGAACCAGCCAGAGCGGTCGCTGGAGCTGCAGCTGGCGCTGCGCCTGCAACTGCTGGCCGGGGGTGGTGGCGGCTGACGAGGGGTGCCGGGGCAGGTGGGGGCAGGTGGGGGCGGGCGGGGGCGCGGCCGAACGGGTGACGCGGGCGTGGGCGTACAGTGGCGAGGTTGGTCTCGAACGCCTGGCAAGGAGCGGCAGCGGTGAGCGAGAACGTACGTTTCGTTCGAATGGGCATAGGCGAGCACGTCGTCCCGTACGAGGAGGCGTGGGAGGAACAGCAGCGGCTGCACGCGCTGCGGGTCGCGGACGAGATCCCCGACACCGTGCTGCTGCTGGAGCACCCGCCCGTCTACACCATGGGCAAGCGCACCAACCCCGCCGACCTGCCGCTGGACGGCACCCCGGTGGTCGAGGTCAACCGGGGCGGCGAGATCACCTGGCACGGCCCCGGCCAGCTGGTCGGCTACCCGATCGTCAAGCTGCCCGACCCGATCGACGTGATCGCCTACGTCCGCCGGCTGGAGGAGGCGCTGATCCGCGCCGCCGCCGACTTCGGCATCGGGACCACCCGGGTCGAGGGCCGCAGCGGGGTCTGGGTGCTCGGCGAGAACATCCCGGACGCCGTGGTGGACCCGGCCGAGGTGGTCGACATCGGCAAGCTGACCCTGCGGATGGGCCTGCCGCTGGGCATCGACCCGCGGCTGGCCGGGCCCGAGTACGCGCCGTCCAACGCCGGGCAGCGCGGCGGCGACCGCAAGCTCGCCGCGATCGGCGTGCGGGTCGCCCGCGGGGTGACCATGCACGGCTTCGCGCTCAACTGCGATCCGGAGATGACGTACTTCGACAAGATCGTGCCGTGCGGCATCCGGGACGCGGGCGTCGCCTCGCTGGCCGGCGAGCTGGGCCGGGAATTCCCGGTGAGCGAGGCGCTGCCGTCGGTCGAACGGCACCTCCAGGACGTCTTCGCCGAGCTGCCGGAGCCGGCGCTCAGTCGCTCGCTCAGCAGCTGAAGTCTTCCGGGAGCACGCTGGGCTTCCCCCAGCCACTGGGAATCTACTGGCCGGTAGCCGTGTTGCCCTGCGATTGCAGGGCGGCAGGCCCGGCGAAGGCCGTACAACCACAGGCGTACCCTGGGGGTACCCCGTCTAGTTCTAGGAGTCGCACGTGTCCGCTGTCGCGCCCGACGGCAGGAAGCTGCTCCGCCTGGAGGTCCGCAACAGCGAGACCCCCATCGAGCGGAAGCCCGAGTGGATCAAGACCCGCGCGAAGATGGGGCCGGAGTACAACGCCCTCCAGTCGCTGGTGAAGAAGGAGGGACTGCACACGGTCTGCCAGGAGGCCGGCTGTCCCAACATCTTCGAGTGCTGGGAGGACCGCGAGGCGACCTTCCTCATCGGCGGTGACCAGTGCACCCGCCGCTGCGACTTCTGCCAGATCGACACCGGCAAGCCCGCCGACTTCGACCGCGACGAGCCGCGCCGGGTCGCCGAGTCCATCGTCACCATGGACCTCAACTACGCCACCATCACCGGCGTCGCCCGCGACGACCTGGAGGACGGCGGCGCCTGGCTGTACGCCGAGACCGTCCGCCAGGTGCACGCGATGACCGCCGAGCGCGCGACCGGCCGCACCGGCGTCGAGCTGCTCATCCCCGACTTCAACGCGGTGCCCGAGCAGCTGGCCGAGGTCTTCTCCTCCCGCCCCGAGGTACTCGCCCACAACGTCGAGACCGTGCCGCGCATCTTCAAGCGGATCCGCCCGGCCTTCCGCTACGAGCGCTCCCTGGACGTCATCACCCAGGCCCGCGCCGCCGGACTGGTCACCAAGTCCAACCTGATCCTGGGCATGGGCGAGACCCGCGAGGAGGTCAGCCAGGCGCTGGCCGACCTGGTCGGGGCCGGCTGCGAGCTGATCACCATCACCCAGTACCTGCGGCCCTCGCTGCGGCACCACCCGGTGGAGCGCTGGGTCAAGCCCCACGAGTTCGTCGAGCTCCAGGAGGAGGCCGAGGAGCTGGGCTTCGCCGGCGTCATGTCGGGCCCGCTGGTGCGCTCCTCGTACCGGGCCGGGCGGCTGTACCGGCAGGCGCTGGAGAAGCGCGAGCAGGCCGCGGTCTGACCTCGCCGTCCGACCTCGCTGTCTGACCTCGCCGTCGGCCCCGGGCCGTTCGAGCTGCTCGAGCTGTTTGATCTGTTTGATCTGTTTGATTTGTTTGCGCCATCGGAAGGGCGGGGCCTCGGCTCCGCCCTTCCGGGTTTCACCGCGCTTTGACTGCCTGGTCACGGGCTGGTAACACGGGGTGGGGACGATGGACGCCTGGTGGGCGTTCGATTCTTCTCAGCCACGAGAGGAGCTGTTCGGCATGCGGATGCGGATCCGGTCGGTGGGGGCGGCGCTGCGGTTCGCCGAGAGCGTCCTGCTGGCCCCCGGCCAGCGGCACGCGCGGCGCAACGCCTGGGCGGCGGTGTGCGAGGACCGTCGGCACGCGGCGGACCGACGGCACGACGGCCCGGCGGGCGGGGTGGGCGGCACGACGAGCGGGGTGGCCGGAGTGACGGCTGGTGTGGCCGGCGCGACGGGGGCGCGCTCCGCGGGACGGTGAGTCCGGCCGTCGCTGTGCGCGACGGCGTATGGGCGGACGGGTCACGGTTCGGGCGAACGGGTACCCGGGCTTGGATATCCCGTACCCGTGCCACGTACCATGAGCGTTATGGCGAGGGAAACATCCGAGAACCCCGGACGGCTGAAGCAGATCCGTCTGGCGTACACCATGACCAAGAAGGTCGACACCAAGATCGGCCTGATCATCGCCGGCGTCGGCCTGCTGACCTTCGGCGTGTTCCTCGCCATCGGCTTCGCGATCGACCACCCCATCTATCTGGGCATCCTGGGCTTCATCGTGGCCGTCCTGGCCATGGCGATCGTCTTCGGGCGCCGGGCCGAACGCGCCGCGTTCGGGCAGATGGAGGGGCAGCCGGGCGCCGTAGCTGCGGTGCTGAACAACATCCGGCGCGGCTGGAGCTCCAACTCCACCCCGGTCGCGGTCACCCGCAGCCAGGACGCGGTCTACCGCGCCGTCGGCCGGGCCGGCATCGCGCTGATCGGCGAGGGCAACCCCAACCGGGTGCGCCAGCTGCTGGCCTCCGAGAAGAAGAAGATGGCCCGCGTGGTCGGTGACATCCCCGTGCACGACATCGTGGTGGGCACCGGCGAGGGCGAGATCCCGCTCAAGAAGCTGCAGATCCACCTGATGCGACTGCCCCGCGCGATCACCGCCGCCCAGGTCACCGAGACCAACGACCGTCTGCGCGCGCTGGGCGACCTGCTCTCCAAGGCGCCGATCCCCAAGGGCCCGATGCCCAAGGGTGCCCGGATGCCCAAGGGCGGCCAGGCCCGCTGACCTCCCCCTCCGCTGACAACGCGGAACGGCCCCGTCCCGGAACCTCCGGGACGGGGCCGTTCGACGTTTCCGGCTTCTCTTCCTGGGGCTCCGGGGCTCCAGGGCTCCGCCGGCGCCGAACCCCCGCTAGATCCGGACCTCGACGGTGCCGACGGCCTTGTCGTGCAGACCCCGGGTGTCGCGGTCCCAGACCAGCGGCGGCACCACCAGGCACAGCAGCACGGTGCGCAGCAGGACCTGCGGGATGGTGGCGCGGCGCCCGTCCAGGCGGATCACCCGGAGGCCGAACAGCCGCTTGCCGAGGGTGGTGCCGGTGGTGGAGAGCAGCAGGACCGCGACCAGGAAGAAGAGCGGGAGGGTCCACAGGTTGGCCTCGGCGGTGTCGCCCTTGGCGAGCAGGCCGAAGGAGACCAGCGAGACCAGCCAGCCGTCCACGAACACGGCGCCGATCCGTCGGCCGGGGCCGGCGATCGAGCCGGGGCCCTCCTTGGGCAGTCCGAGGCGCTCGCCGCGGTAGCCGAAGTCGGCGCCCATCTTCTCGGCGGCCGCCTTGGGGCCGTCGATCCACGATCCCAACGCTTCTCTGGTGTCCACGAATCCACACTAACCGGGCTCACGCCGCGGACCGGCACCGGCTCCCCTCCCGGCGGGGCGCGGTCCCGGCCCCGAACCGGCCCCGAACCGGCCCTGGGACCGACCTCGTGGCCGACCTCGGACCGGGCGGGAACCGGGTGGCTCCACGACCGGGTGAATCCCGCTCACCGGGCTTACCTGTGGTCCAGACCATTTCTCGGAGGACCCCCAGGTCGGCGGGGCGATTTGCCCCGTCCCGTAGGCCTTTGCCGCCCATTCGGCGGTCGCGGTTAACATCTAGGAAACGAGCGGGTCACCGACTGGAAACGACCCATTCCTAGGGTGAGCCCAATTCGCGAGCCGAGGAGGATGGATGTTCAACAACGCCGCCGAAGTGAAGCAGTTCATCCAGGACAACGACGTGAAGTTCGTCGATGTCCGCTTCTGTGATCTGCCGGGCGTCATGCAGCACTTCTCCGTACCCGCGGCGACCTTCGATCCGTCCGAGACCCTGATGTTCGACGGTTCGTCGATCCGCGGCTTCCAGGCCATCCACGAGTCCGACATGGCCCTGGTCCCGGACCTCGCCACCGCACGCCTCGACCCCTTCCGGGTCGAGAAGCACCTCAACATCAACTTCTTCATCCAGGACCCGGTCACCGGCGAGGCCTACAGCCGCGACCCGCGCAACGTCGCCAAGAAGGCCGAGGCCTACCTCGCCTCCTCCGGCATCGCCGACACCGCGTTCTTCGGGCCCGAGGCCGAGTTCTACGTCTTCGACTCGGTGCGCTTCGACACCAGCGCCAACGCGTCCTTCTACCACATCGACTCGGAGGCCGGCGCCTGGAACAGCGGCGCCGCCGAGGGCGACGTGCGCGGCTACAAGGTCAAGTACAAGGGCGGCTACTTCCCCACCCCGCCGGTCGACCACTTCGCCGACCTGCGCGCCGAGATGTCCCTGGAGCTGGCCAAGTCCGGCCTGGAGGTCGAGCGCCAGCACCACGAGGTCGGCACCGCCGGCCAGGCGGAGATCAACTACAAGTTCAACACCCTGCTGCACGCGGCCGACGACCTGATGCTGTTCAAGTACATCATCAAGAACGTCGCCTGGCGGAACGGCAAGACGGCCACCTTCATGCCGAAGCCGATCTTCGGCGACAACGGCTCGGGCATGCACGTCCACCAGTCGCTGTGGACCGAGGGCTCCCCGCTCTTCTACGACGAGCAGGGCTACGCCGGGCTTTCCGACACCGCCCGCTACTACATCGGCGGCCTGCTCCGGCACGCCCCCTCGCTGCTGGCCTTCACCAACCCGTCGGTGAACTCCTACCACCGCCTGGTCCCCGGCTTCGAGGCGCCCGTCAACCTGGTCTACTCCCAGCGCAACCGCTCGGCCGCGATCCGCATCCCGATCACCGGCTCCAACGCCAAGGCCAAGCGCATCGAGTTCCGCGCCCCGGACCCGTCCTCCAACCCGTACCTGGCCTTCTCCGCCATGCTGATGGCCGGCCTCGACGGCATCCGCAACAAGATCGAGCCGCTGGAGCCCGTCGACAAGGACCTCTACGAGCTCGCCCCCGAGGAGCACGCCAACGTCCCCCAGGTGCCCTCCTCCCTCCCCGCCGTCCTGGAGGCCCTCGAGGCCGACCACGAGTACCTCCTGGCCGGCAACGTCTTCACCCCGGACCTGATCGAGACCTGGATCGACTTCAAGCGCACCAACGAGATCGCCCCGATCGCCCTCCGGCCCCACCCGCACGAGTTCGAGCTCTACTACGACCTGTAAGGGTCCCGGCCTCGGCGTGAGCGAGTCCCTGTAGGTCAGCTGATTGCTGACCTACAGGGACTCGCTTCGTGCGGCAGGACCGTCGCGCCGGGTGGTGCGGGGCTAGTCGGGGGTGAGGGCGAGGATGGCGAGGTCGTCGGCGAGGAGGCCGGCGTACTGGTGGACGTCCTGGGCCAGGAAGGAGACCACCCGGTCCGGTGCCGTGCTGCCCAGGGTGGCCAGGCGCGGGGCGAGGGGGTAGAAGGCGCCGGTGGAGTCGCGGGCCTCGCTGACGCCGTCGGTGTAGAGCAGGACGGTGTGCCCCGGGGGGAGGGCGACGGTCGTCGGCTTGGCGGGTTCGTCCTCGGGGCGGAGGTGGCCCAGGCCGAGCGGGAGTTCGTCGGTACAGGCCACCGGGGTGATGGCGCCCCGGCCCAGCAGCAGTGGGGTGGTGTGGCCGCGGTTGACGAAGTCCACGCAGTCGGTGCCCGGGCGGTACTGGAGCAGGACGGCGGTGACGAACAGCTCGTCGTCGCCGCGGTCGGCCGCGTCGCGCAGCACCGCGCGGTCCAGCTGGTCGGCGAGCTCGACCAGGCCCGGGGTGTCGTGGGCGGCCGCCCGGAAGGCGCCGAGCACGTCGGCGACGGTGCGGACCGCGCCGAGGCCCTTGCCGCGGACGTCCCCGAGCAGCACCCGGACGCCGAAGCGGGTGTCGCACACCTCGTAGAGGTCCCCGCCGACCAGCACCTCGGCCTGCGCCGGGCGGTACAGTCCGGCGACCCGCAGGCCGCCGGCCCGCTCCGGCACCGGCCGCAGCACCGTGCGCTGCAGCGTCTCGGCGACGGTGCGGGCCTGCAGCAGGGTGCGGTTCTGCCGGGTGCGCTGCCAGGACAGGGCGGTGCCCATCACCCCGGACAGCGCGGTGGCGATGTACACCCAGACGTGGTGCTGCTCGTTGACGTGGCCCGCGCGCAGGGCCAGCAGCAGCTGGAGGGCCAGCGCACCGCCCGTGGTGGTGGCGGTCAGCACCGGGCCGTAGCTGAACGCGGCCACCACGGGCAGGGCGGTGAGCAGGAAGCCGGCCGCCACCGCGTCCGGGACGACGGCCTCGGTGGCCAGGTCCAGGAGCAGCAGGACCACCGGCAGCCAGGGCACCCAGCGCGGCACCCGGGACTGCGCGACCGCGAGCTGCGGCGGGCGGGGGGCGGACACGGCGGGGGCCTCCTGACTGACCGGACCTGGGCGATTCGCCAGGAATGACCGGATTGGTCCCTCCATGCTCCCCCACGGACGCCCCCGTCACGAATGGCCGAACGTCCCTGGTTCCGGCGGCCGGACCGGGAGTGGACCGGCCGGACCGGGAGAGGACCGGGAGTGGAGGGTAGGGGCGCGGTCAGCGGAGGGTCACCGGCAGCGTCTCGTAACCGCGCAGCACCAGGCGGTCACGCCGGGTCGGGACGCCGCCCTGGGCGAGCCCGGGGAAGCGGTCCAGCAGGGCGGGCACCGCGAGCTCGCCCTCCAGCCGGGCCAGCTGGGAGCCCAGGCAGAAGTGGGTGCCGCCGCCGAAGCTGAGCGGCTGGCTGTCCGTGCGCGACGGGTCGAACACCGCCGGCCGCTCGTACCGGGCCGGGTCGTGGTTGGCCGCGCCGATCAGCAGGGTCAGCCCGCTGCCGGCCGGGACGGGCAGGCCCTCGACCGACAGGCCCTCCCCCAGGGCGACCCGTGCGGTGGCCTGGACCGGGGAGTCGAAGCGCAGCACCTCGTCGGTGAACCCGGCCGGGGTGACCGCGCCGCTGCGCAGTCCGGCGGCCACCTCGGGATGGCGGAACAGCAGGGCGAGGCCGTTGCCGAGCAGGTTGGTGGTGGTCTCGAAGCCGGCCACCAGCAGCAGCACCAGGTTGGCCAGCAGTTCGGTGCCGGACAGCCGCCCGCCGTCCTCGACGGCGATCCGGGCCAGGTCGCTGACCAGGTCGTCCTGCGGGCGGGCCAGCCGTTCGGCGATCAGCGCGGTGAAGTAGTCGGACAGCTCGTCGGCGGCCCGGTCGGCGGCGCCCAGCTCGTCGAAGTCCTGGGTGACCTCCAGGGCGACGGTCAGGTCGGAGGCGAGGTCGCGGAAGCGGTAGCGGTCCTGCTCGGGCACGCCGAGCAGCTCGCAGATCACCCCGACCGGCAGCCGGAAGGCGAAGGCGTCCATGAAGTCCACCGGGGAGCCGTCCGCCCCCTGCTCGGCCATCCCGTCCAGCAGCCGGCCGATCGCCGCCTCCACCGCGGGACGCAGGGCGGCGACCCGGCGGGCGGTGAACACCGAGGCGATCAGCGAGCGGACCCGGGGCTGGTCGGGGGCGTTGCGCTGGAGGATCGAGCGGCCGAACAGGGCGAGCGAGGAGTGCTCGGCGAACTCCGGGGCGAGGCCGGCCGTCATGTCGGCGGTCGCGACGCCGAAGGCGGGCGTGCGGAGCACCTTGTTGACCGCCGCGTAGCCGCTCACCACGAACATGCCGTCCCCGGCCGAGGCCACCGGGCCGAGCTCGTGCGCCCTGGCGTAGAGCGGGTACGGATCGGTCCTGACCTCCGTGGTCATCAGCTGCTCGATGATCGCGGCGCCGTCCATCTGGTGCTCCCCTCCGACGTGCTGGTTCCTGGTTCGTGAACAGCGGGCGGGCACGGCGGAGTTCCCACCGCAGACGAACCCGGCGGCGACGGACCGGGAGACGACCCGGGGACGGACCGGAGACGGACCGGGCCCCGGACCCGGCGGCGACGGGTCCGGGGCCGGGCGGCAGCGCGGATAGGCTGGTCGGCATGGAGATCTGGATCAATCCGCGGTGTGGCAAGTGCCGGTCGGCGCTCAACGAGCTGAACGCCGTCGGGGCGAAGTACACCGTGCGGCGCTACCTGGAGGACCCGCCGACCGCGGCCGAGCTGGAGCAGGTGCTGGAGCGCCTGGGCCTGGAGCCGTGGGACATCACCCGCACCGACGAGCCGATCGCCAAGGAGCTGGGGATGAAGGGGTGGCCCCGGGAGGCGGGCGAGCGGGCGCGCTGGATCGCGGCGATGGCCGAGCACCCCGTGCTGATCCAGCGCCCGATCATCACCGCGGACGACGGGCACGCCGTCGTGGCCCGGACTCCCGAGGCGCTCAAGTCCGTTCTGCCGTAGGCGTTCCGACCTGCCGTAGGCGTTCCGGGCCGATCGGTCAGTGGAGCTGGGTCCGCTCCACCGGCCGGCCCGGGTGCCAGTTGAGGACCCACAGGGCGTCGCCGTCCAGGCTGGTGTGCACCACCTGCTGGAGATCCAGCCGGAAGAGGTGGAACGGGGTGGGCGGCGGCTCCGGCAGGTCGGCCGCGAAGGCGGCGAGCTCGTTCTCGTCGGTGACCTCCACCGCGCGGCCGGAGAGCTTGGAGTCCCCGCCGGCCATGGTCTCGTCGCCCGGGTGGGCGTGCAGCGCGAACCGCGCGTCCCGCTGGAGGTCGCGGGCCTTGACCGCGCCGTACATCGACCCGAGCCAGGCGTCGGCCCCGACGAAGTCGACCTCCGACCCGCTCACCCGGGGTGAGCCGTCCTTGCGCAGCGTCGCCAGGACGTGGTGCTTGTTGGCGTCGAACCGGGCCCGTACCAGGGCCGCGAGTTCGGGTGCCTCGTGCTCGAAATCCTGCCAGGTAGCCATGGCGCCAGTCTGGCACCCGGCACCGACAACCGCCGGGTACGAACGGTTCCGCGCGAGGGGGTGCGGCGGGCGGGCGTTGTCGGTGGGCGGGCGTTGTCGGTGGACGCGTTGTCGGTGGGCGGTGCCAGACTGGCAGGGTGACCACGTCGAACGCCTCCACCCGGTACATCGCGTTCCTGCGCGCCATCAACGTCGGCGGCCGCACGGTGAAGATGGAGCGGCTGCGGGCGCTCTTCACCGAGCTGGGGCTGGCGGACGTCCGCTCGTACATCCAGACCGGCAACGTCTTCTTCCAGACCGACGAACCCGACCGGGCCGCGCTGACCGCGCGGATCGAGGCGCACCTGGAGCAGGCGCTCGGCTACCCGGTGCCGGTGCTGCTGCGGACGGTCGACGAGGTGGCCGCGCTGCTCGCCGCCGAGCCGTTCCGGGGCGTCGAGGTCACCCCGGACGTCCGGCTGGTGATCGCCTTCCTCTCCGAGCCGCTGCCGGCCGAGCTCGCCGGGCCGCACCGCTCGCCGAAGGGCGACTTCGAGGTGCTGGGCACCGATCCGGGCGCGGCGTACGTGGTGGTCCACCTCCAGGACGGCAAGTGGGTCACCAAGGAGATGTTCGGTAAGTCGTACCGAGGCGCGGTGACCTCCCGGTTCCTGCACACCACGGAGAAGATCCTGGCCGCTGCCCGGAAGGGCTGACGGCCCGACCGGACGGGCGGCGGACGGGCCGGAGGCACCCGAGCTCCGCGGGAACCGTGCAGGTGGAGCGGGCGTCTGTCGCTCAGTGAGGTACGAACCATGCGCCGGAACCGCGCGCGATCTGGACAGTCGAAGCCGGTCGAACCGACAATCGGGCCATGACGCAGCCTGAGCTCCCCACCGGCGCCGTCCGGCCATCCGACGCCGAACGGGACCAGGCGCTCGGGCTGCTCAGGGACGGCGCGGGCAGCGGCCGGCTGTCGCACGACACCTTCCTCGGCCGGATGGACATCGTCCTCCAGGCCACCAGCCGCGACGAGTTGGACGCCGCGGTGGCCGGGCTGCCCACCGGCGGGCCGGTCGAGCGCTTCGTCCTGCGGACGGTCGGCCGGGCCTCCGCCTTCGGCACCCGGCTGAACCGGGCCTGGCGCACCGAGCGGCTGCCCGGGCTGAGCCTGCCGCAGGCCGGGGCAGGACTGCTGACGATCGGCCGGATCCCCGGCTCGGGGCTGCGGCTGCACGACGCCTCGGTCTCCCGGAACCACGCCGAGTTGCGGCACGAGAACGGCGGTTGGGTGCTGTACGACCTCGGGTCGACCAACGGCACCCATGTGAACGGGCGGCGGATAGCGGGCGGGATCCCGGTACGGCCGGGCGACCAGGTGCGGTTCGGGAACCTGGAGTTCCGGCTCGCACCGCACTGAGCCGCCGGAGGCCGCTCCCCCACACCCGCTCCCCCACACCCACGCCCCGACACCCGTTGCCCGGTACCCGCTCCCCGACCCCCGGGGTCAGTGCGGGAACTGCCGGGGCGGCCGCTGGCTGGGCAGCTCGTCCCGGAACTCCTCGATGAGGGTGGAGATCTGGCGGGTCACCACGGTGTGCTCCAGCCGGTCCAGGTAGCGGTTCTCGGCGGCCAGCGCCTCGACCGTGACGCCGAAGTAGAGCGTCATCAGCGGATTGACGAAGAGCTGCCCGCCCTTGGTCCGCTCGGTGAACTGCACGTCGCCGAACTCGCCGCGCAGCGCGGCCGCCACCGAGCCGTTGACGATGCTGGGGTGCTCCGGGAAGGCGACCCGGGCGTGCTCGACGGCGTCCAGGTAGAGCGCGCCCTCCCGGCTGCCGCGCGGGATGGAGAAGGCGCCGAGGTAGCCGCCGGCCCGGTCGATCGCGGCGAGGTTCTCCAGCACCAGGGCGTGGTTGACGCCGTGGTGGGCGTCGATGCCGAAGCCCAGGCAGGCGACCAGCCGTTCCGGCACCTCCGACAGACCCGCCACCGCGGCCAGGCTCGCCATGTCCTCCTCGGGCGTGCCGAGTCCCGTCTCGTCGCCGCGCATCAGGATGTCGGTGCCGCCGTCCACCAGCAGGATCGCGTCCACGTCCAGGTGGGCGACCAGTGTGCGGTAGGCCTCGCGGAGCAGGCTGACGCCGACGGTCGGGAAGGCCCACACGGTGTCGGGCATCCCGTGCAGCCGCAGCCAGCGGGCCAGCGTGCGTTCCGGGAAGTAGCCCTCGGGGGCGGGGGTGTCGGGCCCGATCCTGGCCACGTCGGGCTGGTGCCAGACCTCGCCGGGCAGCCCGTAGAGGTGGGTGAAGGAGAGGTTGGCCAGGTGCACGTCCTTGCCGGCCGCCCGCAGGGCCAGGGCGATCGGGAGTCCGGCGTAGACGTCGAAACCGCCGCCGGCGCCGGCGATCAGAATGCGCTCGGCGGCCAGCAGCCGGGTGATCAGCGGGGGTTGCAGCAGAGAGGTCACCGCCGGACGGTAGCGCACGGGTGGTGGCCTCGGCCCGGAATTGTCAGTGCCGGGTGCCAGGATGCGGACATGACCCAGGATGCGGGCATGACCCGGGACACCGCGCTCACCTCCGACGTGCTGCTCGAAGCCCAGGAACGGGCAGGCGAGTTGATCCGGTGCGGCTTCCAGGAGCCGGACGAGATAGCCGAGTCCCTGGTCGAGGTCCTCGACGACCAGGGGCTGACGCAGGAGGAGGCGGAGCGGATCGTCGCTCCGCTGTGGGAGGAACGGCTCGCCGAGCAGGCCCACTGGCCGGAGTTCACGGACGTGGACCGGCTGGAGCGGGCCTTCGACCTCCTGGAGGACCAGGGCATCGTCGCGGCGATGGACTTCACCTGCTGCGCCGCCTGCGGCTACGCGGAGATCGGCGGCGAGGCGGACGAGGACTCGCGGGGCTTCGTCTTCTTCCACCAGCAGGACACCGAGGCGGCCGCGGCCGGGCGCGGGCTGATGCTGCGCTACGGCGGCTTCCGCACCGGGGAGGAGTCGGACGGAGCGGAGTCGGGCGGGGAGGAGTCAGGCGGGGCGGCGGAGCAGCGGACGGTGGAGATCGGCCGGGCCGTGGTGGCCGCGGTGGAGACGGTCGGCCTTCCGGTGGAGTGGGACGGCTCGCCGCACACGGCGATCCGGGTCGCTCCGCTGGAGTGGCTCAACCGCCTGCCGGAGTAGAGGCAGGAGGAGCGGCCGCGCGCCGGGGAGCGCTGCGGCGGAACGGTCAGCGGTTGACGTGGAGTTCGGCGTAGTGGTCGCCCTTGTCCGCCTTGCGCAGGGTCACCTTGACCCCGCCCACGGTCGACTCGCTGTCCTTGTCGACGGTCTTCTTGTCGCCGCCGATCGTCACTTCGGCGTTCTTGTCGGTGATGCGGCCGACGGTCATGTCCAACGGGTGGTCGCCGCCGAAGACCTTGACGGTCTTGGAGGCGTCGGCGCCGTCGGTCCGGACGGAGAGGGTGCAGCTGTTGTCGTCGAGGCAGAGGGCGACGCCGCCCTCGCAGGCGGTCAGTCCGGCGCCCAGGGTCAGGACGGCGGCCGCGGCGAGCAGGGCCGGGCGGCGGACGGCGGGCAGCAGGCGGCCACGGGTGCGGGTAGGGACACGGCCGCGGGTACGGGGTGCGGTGGGTGTGCTGCGGGCTGAGGTCATGGCTCCGACGGTAGGGGGTGCCGGGTCGGGCGCCATCGACCGCCGGCGGTACGCCTCCCCCGGTCGCAATCCCGGGGCGGGGACCACCTCGACCCCGAGACGGATGGGTCGAATCCCCTAGGGGGACAAGGGAGTTGAGGACGTCAGCCGAGGATCGGGCGGCAGCTCGGCTACGGCTCGGCAGCAGCTCGGTAACGGCTCCGACGCGAGTCGACCGCACGCCGGGCATATGTCTCCGGCACGTGCCACGCGCGTAGATCAACGGCCCGCGAAAGGACCGGCGCTCAGTCGACCAGGCTCCCCAGGCCGCCGCCGGCCACGCCCTCGCCCGCCGCCCCCCACAGCGGCGCGGTGCAGCGCTGGTAGGTCGCCTGCCAGTGCGGCCAGTTGCGGGCCACGTCGTCGTCGCACTCGGCCAGCAGCCGCTCGACCAGCACCGGGTCGACCCCGTCCAGCAGCCAGGCCAGCGCGTCCGCCGTGCCCGGGCCGTCCGCCCCGCGCAGCAGGTCGAGCAGTTCGGCGAGGCCGCCGAGCCGGGAGCTGTCGGCCACCACCCGCTCCATCCGGGGCAGCAGCTGCCGCTCCTCGATCCGCAGGTGGGTCTCCAGCCGGGCGGCCAGGTCCTCCATCGCGTAGGCGACCGGCCAGGCGCTGCCGGTGTCCCGGCTGGCGATCCGGACCAGCGTGGTGACCCGGGTGAAGGAGTGGTCCAGGTTGTGGTGGTCGGCCTCCAGCCAGTTCAGCAGCAGGCGCAGCTCGGGCGCGAAGCGCCGCACGATCGGCCAGATCCGGGTGTCCTGCTGCTCGTGGTGGCAGGTCAGCATGGCGGTCATGAAGGTCCAGTGCCGCAGCACGGCCTCGCCCTTGTCCTCCTCCTCGGGCTGGAGCAGCCGCAGCGCGTTGGGCAGCCGCGCGAGGTCGCGGCGCAGGGCCGCGTGCACCAGCCGCAGGCCGGCGAACCGGACGGTGACCGGCTCCTCGTCCGTGGCCGGCCCGTACGCGTCCCGGGGGTCGACTCCGGGCTCCGCCTGGGCGGGGACGGAGACGGCGGGCGGGGGCAGCAGGTGGATCGGCATGGCACTCTCTTCACGGCTGGTGAGGGCGGAGGAGGCGGCCGGTGAGGACCGCCCCATCCAAGGTGCCCGCAGTCGATCAGAAGCGAATCAATGTCCGATTGACGCGCAGGTCACGGGCCTGCGCGGGGGCGGGGGCGGCTGCTGCGGCCGCCCCCTCCCGGGGCCCGGATCACTCCGAGGCCGGGCCCTCCAGGTTGGCGCTGAGCCACTGCAGGGTGTCCGGGATCATCTTCTTGAAGTCCGAGGTCAGGTGCTTGCCGCCGGGCTGCTCGTAGTACTGGATGGTCACCGGGGCGACGGCCTTGGCCACCCAGCTCTTGACCAGGTCCTTCTCGTAGCCGTTGGCCCCGCCGGCGGTGACGTACATCTTCACGTCGGCCTTGCCCTGGGTGATGAGCAGGTTGGGGTTGTTGGCCGCCTTCTCGGCGTCGTGGCCCTTCCACAGCCCGGAGTCCGGGACGAAGTAGCCGTCGATCGGCACGGCGGCCTTGTAGACGTCCGGGTACTGGAGGGCCATCTTGGCGCTGCAGAAGCCGCCGGTGGAGGCGCCCATCACGCCCCAGCTGTCGCGGCCCTTCAAGGTGCGGAAGTTGGCGCGGACCCAGGCCGGGATGTCCTCGGCCATCCAGGTGCCCATCTTCGGCTGGCCCGGGATGTCGGAGCAGTCCAGCGCGTTCTTCTCGTCGCTGTTGAAGTTCTGCACCGGCATGATCATGATGAACGGGTGGGCCTTGCCCTGCTTGGCCAGCTGCTCGTCCGCCTCCTGGATCGGCAGCTGGTTGTCGGTCCAGGTGTTGTAGCCGTTGCTCTGGCCGCCCGCGTAGAGGGTCAGCACCGGGAAGCCGGTCTTGGCGAACTTGGGGTCGTTGTACTCGGGCGGCAGCCAGACCCAGACCTGGCCGGTGACGCCGGACTTCGCGCCGGTCACCTTGGTCATCATGATCGGGCCGGCGCCGGTGTCCCGGACCTTGTTGAGGCTGGCGGCCGGGCCGGTCGGCATCAGCACCTTCCCGTTGCCCGGGGTGGGCTGGTCGGCGGTGGGCGTCCCGGGGACGGCGCTGCCCGTGGCGCTCGCGCCGCCCGTGCCGGTGGTCGCCGCCGGGGTGCCGTCGGCCGAGGAACCGTTCCCCTTCCCGCCGTCGGACCCTCCGCAGGCCGCGAGCGAGGCGGCCAGGGTGAGCACGGCGGCGCCGGTCAGGACGGCACGGGAACGGGACGACTGCCTAAGCACGGTGAGGACTCTCCGACCGATGTCGCGCCCGGTCCGTCTGACCGGGCGGCGGCCCCCCGGTGGGGCCGGACAGGCCCGGGGGCGCGGGCGCTGTGCGGTCCCCGGAGCGGTGGTGCGCCGTCCGTCGCGGAAGGGCACCTCCCTGCGATCTTATGACGTGGCCCGGGGCGGGCCGGTTGCGAGGTGGCCACCGGAAATCCAATGTTTGTTCGCGATCAGGTAAAGGTCTTCACCGTGCCCGCCGGACGGCGGGGGTCGCCCGGCGGGGAGCACGGGCGCCGGCCCGGCCGGCCGTCCGGGTTTTGGATGCTTTGCCCAGTGACGGTGGCCCACGCATCCGGAACGATCGCTCCGGCACGCTCTTCGACCGGATCCGGGAAGAGTGTGACCGTACCGGTACCGAACCGTCGAGCCGTCGAGCCGTCGAGCCACCGAGGAGAGCGCCATGCTGGAGCAGATCGCCGTCGTCACCGGAGCCGGGAGCGGCGTCGGCCGGGCCGTGGCGGTGGAGCTGGCCGCAGCCGGCTGGCGGCTGGTGCTGGCCGGGCGCCGGGCCGAGCAGCTGCACGCGACGGCCGCGGCCTTCCCCCGGGGCGTGCTGCCCGCCGACGTGGTGCCGACCGACGTCACCGACCCGGCCGCGGTGGACGCGCTGTTCGCGACGGCCGTCGGACACCACGGCCGGGTGGACCTGCTGTTCAACAACGCGGGGACCTTCGGCCCGGCCGTCCCGGTGGACGAGCTGGCGGTCGAGGACTGGCGGGCGGTGGTCGACCTCAACCTGACCGGCGCCTTCCTCTGCGCCCGGGCCGCCTTCCGGCAGATGCGGGCGCAGTCCCCGCAGGGCGGCCGGATCATCAACAACGGCTCGATCTCCGCGCACGTCCCGCGCCCGCAGTCGATCGCCTACACCGCGACCAAGCACGCGGTCACCGGCCTGACCAAGTCGCTCTCGCTGGACGGCCGCCCGTACCGGATCGCCTGCGGCCAGATCGACATCGGCAACGCGGCGACCGACATGACGGCCGCGATGAGCGCCGGGGTGCGGCAGGCGGACGGCCGGATCGCGCCCGAGCCGACCATGGACGTGGCGGACGTGGCCCGCACCGTGCGGCACATGGCGGCGCTGCCGCTGGAGGCCAACGTGCAGTTCGCCACCGTGATGGCGACGGCGATGCCGTACATCGGGCGGGGCTGAGGCCCGCCCGCCGGAGCGCCCGTCCTCCAGCTCGCCCGCCCGCCGGAGCGCCCGGCGGCGGGGTGCCCGGCGGCGGGGCACTCACTCGTCGTGCGAGTGGCGGTACCGCAACCCGCAGCCCCGCCGCTCCAGCCGGTAGACGCTGGTGGTCGGCCAGTACTCGCCGTCCTCCACGACGGGCAGTTCGGCGCGCAGCACCATCCGCAGGGCGGGCGGCGGGGCGGTGGCGTGGACCCGCTTGCGGTGGCCGTCCCAACGGCCGCCGCACAGTTCGAGGTCCAGGACGAGGGGGGTGGCTCTCATCCCGTGATGGTGCCAGCGCCGCCCCCGCCCGGGAGGTTCGGGACGGCGCGGCCACTCACACGGGGGACCCCCGTCAGCCGTGGGCTGACGGGGGTCCCAGGTGCGGGCAGGGTGCTACGGCCGCCAGGTGTCGTTCAGGGTGACGTTCCCCGAACCCGGCACGGTCGCCGCCCTGTTGGCCCCGGACTCCCAGGTCACCGCCCCGCTCGCGTCCTTGCGCAGGTACTTGTACTGGAAGGAGGTGCCGGCCGGCAGCGAGAGCGCCAGCGACCAGACCGGGTACCCGGCCGAGGACAGCGGCAGCGCCTTGGCCGGGTCCCAGCCGCCGAGCGCCGCGGCGTCACCGACCACGTACAGGTTCTGCCCGTACGAGGTGGTCGCGTTGACGTTGAAGGAGGCGCCGGACACCGCCGTGCCGGGCTGGACGTACAGCGCCACCGCGTCGCCCGCGCCGACCGTTGCGGTGAACTGCCCGTTGGAGCCCACCTGGTAGGTCGGGCCGGTGCAGCCCCCGCCGGGCTGCGGGTCGCCGTGCTGGACGTCGCAGTACGTCCCGGCCGGCAGCCCGGTCTGGAAGGCCTGGGTGATCGCGCCGCTCTCGTGGTTGATCGCGACGTAGCCCCGGTTGCCGCGGCCGAAGGCGATCGCGTTGTTGCCGTTGGACCACCAGCTGGTCACCCCGGTGCCGGCGACGGCGTTGCGGAAGCCGACCATGTTGGCGATCTGCCGCCAGGCATGGGTGCAGTTCCAGCCGTCCTGGTAGCAGGCGTTGACGGTGCCGCCGTTGGGCGGGCCGTCGTCGTTGCCGGTGAAGCCGTAGCCCGAGTAGACGTTGGGCGAGCCGTAGGTCGAGGCCAGCAGGAAGACGTTGGCCAGGGTGTAGGTGCTGCCGTAGGTGTAGTTGAGGGTGGAGCCGTTGCGCTCGGTGTCCCAGTTGTCGACGAAGCTGCGCGCCTGGTCGCTCGGCAGGTAGCCCCAGGAGGCACCCCAGGTGCTGAGGCTTGCGAGCTTGTCGGCGGTGAAGACGCGCTTGAGGTCGGTGCCGACCCGGAACTCGTCGACGTCGCCGTTGCCGGTGTACTCGGTGGGCTGGACGGGCTCGCCGGCGCCGTAGATGACCTCCTGCACCCAGTAGGCCTTGGGGTTGGCCATCTTGGCCTTGATCGCGGCGAGGTCGGTGGCGGCGATGTGCTTGGCGGCGTCGATCCGGTAGCCGTCGACGCCGAGCGAGCCGAGGTCGTCCAGGTAGTGGGCGATGGTGCTCCGGACGTAGTCGCTGCCGGTGTCCAGGTCGGCGAGGTTGACCAGCTCGCAGTTCTGGACGTTGCCGCGGTCCTGGTAGTTGCTGATCGGCTGGCGGCAGGTGTGGAAGTCCTGGTCCTGGTACGTGCCGGGGTAGTTGTACTTGGTGTACGCGGTGCCGCCGGTGCCGGTGCCGCTGCCGGCCGTCATGTGGTTGACGACGGCGTCGGCGATCACCTTCACCCCGGCCGCGTGGCAGCTGTCCACCATGTTCTTGAAGGACGTGCGGTCGCCGAGCCGTCCGGCGATCTTGTAGCTGACCGGCTGGTACGAGGTCCACCACTGCGGGCCCTGGATGTGCTCCTGGGGCGGCGACACCTCGACGAAGCCGTAGCCCTTCGGGCCGAGGGTGGTGGTGCAGGCCTGGGCGACCGAGTCGAAGCGCCACTCGAAGAGGGTGGCGGTGACGTCCTTGCCGTTGTTCGCGGGCGGGGCGGCCTGCGCGGCGGGGGCGCCGAGGGCGGTGCCGAGCGAGAGGGCGAGCGCCGCCGAGGCGGCGAGCGCACCGGCCGTGCGGGCGGGCCTGCGGGTGCGGGCGGGCCTGCGGGTGGGGGTGGTGACCACGTTGTCTCCTGGGGGTGGCTGGGGTGGGGCAGCCGGGGTGAAGTCTGCAAGAAGCTTCTGTAACTTGCCGGAAACTTGCAGCGCTGAACCTAGGGCGACCGGAACAGGCCGTCAAGGTCCCAGGAGATTCGTTTCTGCATCGACACGGAGCGGAGCACCACCGGAGCACGACCGGAGCACGACCGGAGCACCACCGGAACACGACAAGGGCCCGGCGGCCGTAGCCGCCGGGCCCCTCACCTGCCCTGGTTCACCGGTCCCTCAGGAGCCGGTGCGACCTCAGCCGGTCTGGACGGAGGTGTCGTCGATCACGAAGCTGGTCTGCAGCGAGGAGTCCTCGGTGCCGGTGAACTTCACGGTGACCGTCTGGCCCGCGTAGGCCGAGAGGTCGAAGGTGCGCTGCTGGTAGCCGGCCGCGGCGTCCACGTTCGAGTAGGTCTTGAGCGTGGTGCCGTTGACCGAGACGGCCAGCTTGTCGTACGCGGTGCTACCGGTCTCGGCGGTGTCGATGTGCAGCCAGAAGCTCAGCGTCGCCTTGCAGCCGGCCGGGATGCTCACCGTCTGGGACAGCGTGTCGGTGTGGGTGCTGCCGTAGCCGTCCAGGTACGCCTTCCAGCTACCGCCGTGCGACGGCTCGGACGAACCGTTGTCGATCACACCGCTCGAAGCCGTCCACGGCGACGCCGTCCCGGTCTCGAAGCCCGGGTTGCCGAGCAGCTGCGCCGGGGTGCAGGAGCCGCCGCCACCACCGGTGACCGTCCAGGTGAAGCTGGCCGTACCGGACTTGCCGGCCGAGTCCTTCACCGTGACCGTCACGTTGGAGCTGCCCGCGGCGGTCGGGGAGCCGGTGATCGCACCGGTGTTGGCGTTGATGGCCAGGCCGGCCGGCAGCCCGGTGGCCGAGTAGGACAGCGGCGCCGTCCCGCCCGAGGCCTTGATCTGCAGGTTGACCGAGCCGCCCACCGCGGTGGACTGGTTGCCCGGGCTGGTGACGGTGACGCCGCCCGGGTTGGGCAGCGAGCCGACGTTGACGGCGGCCCAGGCGGTGGCGACCGCGTTGTACTCGGCGCTGTTGGCGCCGTACAGGTCGGTGGCCGCGTTCAGGGTCGCGGTGCGGGCGGCGGCGTAGTCGGTGGTGGAGGTCATGTAGGCGGTCAGCGCCTTGTACCAGACCTGCAGCGCCTTGTCGCGGCCGATGCCGGAGACGGTGATGTTGTTGACCGTCGGGCTGTTGTAGTTGAAGCCGTTGATGGTCTTCGCGCCGCTGCCCTCGGACAGCAGGTAGAAGAAGTGGTTGGCCACGCCGGACGAGTAGTGCACGTCCAGGTTGCCGACGCCCGAGTACCAGGAGTCGGCCGAGGTGCCGTCCTTGGAGGGCTTGTCCATGTAGCGCAGCGGCGTGCCGTTGCCGTTGATGTCGATCAGCTCGCCGATCAGGTAGTTCGGCGGGTTGGCGGGCAGGTTGGCGTAGAACTCGACGCCGGTGCCCATGATGTCGGAGGTCGCCTCGTTGAGGCCGCCGGACTCGCCCGAGTAGTTCAGGTTGGCGGTGGCCGAGGTGACGCCGTGGCTCATCTCGTGGCCGGAGACGTCGAGTTCGGTGAGCGGGTGGGTGTCGCCGCTGCCGTCGCCGTAGGTCATGCAGAAGCAGCCGTCGTCCCAGAACGCGTTGACGTAGCCGGTGTCGTAGTGCACCCGGCTCATCGCGCCGACGCCGTCGTTCTTGATGCCGTTGCGGCCGAAGTTGTTCTTGTAGAAGTCCCAGGTGACGGCGGCACCGTACTGGGCGTCGACGGCCGCCGACTCGCGGTTGCTGGCCTGGCCGTTGCCCCAGGTGTCGGAGGACTTGGAGAACAGCGTGCCGTTGCCGGAGGTGCCGTTCTTCATGTCGGTGGTGTACTGGCCGCCGCGGGTGGCGTCCTTGAGCGAGTAGGTGGAGCCGCTCTGGGTGGTGGTCAGCGGGACGGTGCCGACGAAGACGCCGGTGCCGGAGCCGCGCTTGATGCCGTCCGCCTTGCTGAGCACGGCACCGGTCTTGGCGTCGGTGACGACGTGCAGCTTGCTCGGGGTGCCGTCCGACTCGCGGCCGTTGACCACGGTCTCGTAGGCGAGCTTCGGGGTACCGTCCGCGGCCCAGACGACCAGCCGGGGCGCGCCCTCGACGGTGCCCTGCTCGGCGGCGAGCGCGGCCTCCTGGGCCTTCGGCGCGGCCAGCGCGGGGGTGGTGCCGACGCCGGCGAGGTTGGCCTCGCTGGCCTTGGTCACGCTCTTGGTGGCGCCGGTGGCGTCCTGGTGGACGATCAGGTCGCCGCCGAGGACGGGGAGTCCGGCATAGGTGCGCTCGTAGCGCAGGTGGCGAGCGCCGTTGGCGTCCTGGACGACGTCCTTGGTGACCAGCTGCTCCTTGCCGTCCAGGCCGAGCGCCTGGGCCAGGGAGGCGGTCTGCTGGTTCGCCGAGGTGATCAGCGCGGCCCGGCTGGCCTGCTGGTTGGCGACGGCGGTCGGCGCGTCCGGGGCCGCCTGCGCGATCACCGGTATGCCGGTGACCAGCAGTGCGGTGGTGGCGGCCATGACAACCGCTGCCTTCCGGACGTGGGCGTGACGTGACATGCGGACTCCTTTTCCGACCGGCGGACCGGGTGGATCAACCCGGCGTGCACGGTGGAGAGAACCTGGGCCGCGGTTGCGGCGCAGTGGGGGCCCCCGCCGGGTGCAACGGGGGTGCGGTTGCCGTGCTGTGCATGGCGTTGCGTGTGCGTCGGCGTTGCAGTGCGGTGCGGTGCGGTGCGGTGCTCGCAAGTCGTGCAGGTTCGTTGCAAGGTCGGGAGGCGCTGCACCTGAACTCGGACAGCTGCACCGGGGGGTGGGGCCCCCTCGTCTGCAGCCGGAGGAATCGTGGCAGCAAACGCGCCGTTAATGACAGATGCATGCCACCGATTGGCCGATTAATTACCGAAACCGTATGCACGACGCTTAGTCAGTTGTGTTACGGCATGACGAAGTCTTGAACACGGTTTTCATGCCCTTGGCAAAGTTCGATCACCACCGGAGGTGACTGACCAGCGGTCAGGGCCGGTGCCCGCCCCGGCCGGGGCCCGGCAGCGCCGCACCGGGGCGGCACGTCACACTTCCGGCCGTGCCACCGCCGGTTTCCGGCCATTCCCCGGCCGGAACGGAACCGGGGCCCGCACCACCCGGCCGGAACGGAACCGGGGCCCGCACCACCCGGCCGGAACGGAACCGGGCCCCGCTCCGCCCGGACGGCGGTGCGGGGCCCGGGAGCCGGGGCCGGCGGGATCAGCCCTGCACGAACACCGCCACGGTGCGACCCGGCACGGTGAACGTGCCGGTGGCCGCGTCGAAGCCGGACTGCTGCACCACCCGGTCCACCCCGCCCGCCTGGACGGGGTGCAGCGCCTGGCTCGTCCCCTTCGCGGCGGCCACGGTCTGCGCCTGCGTGGCGGGCGTGGCGTTGATGACGACGGTGATGCCCTTCGCCGCCCCCGCCAGCCCGGTGCCGTCCAGGTGCAGGGTGATCACCCCAGGCGTCTCACCGGGCGTGCCGGAGAGCGGGTACGACAGCCGCTGCTGGACGTCGGCCAGGGTCGGCAGCGAGAACAGCGGCGAGGACTGCTTGATCCGCAGGAACTCCTGGAACTGCGCGGTGGTCGCCCGGATGTCGGCCGCCCCCACGGTCAGCCGCGGGTTCGCCAGCAGGGACTTCGCGGTCGGCCAGAGCTCCTGGTTGTCCTTGGCCGGCGGCAGGCCGCGGCCCCAGCCGTTGCCCTGCGAGGCCCCCGTCAATGGATCGGGCCAGTGGATCGCGTTGAACCAGTCCCCGGAGTCGTAGGAGTTGGAGTCCAGCGACTTGGAGCGCAGCAGGTCGCTGCCCGCCTGGGCGAAGCCCGCGCCCTGGGTGAGCGCGGTCAGCGACAGTCCGAGCGCCTGCATCCGGGCCCGGTCGGCGGGCGCGGTGGTGGTCGGCAGTTTGTACGCGAGCGCGTCGAACAGGTCGGTGTTGTCGTGGGCGTCCACGTACTCCACCGCCTCGCCCGGCTTCGCCGCGTACCCGGTCGGGGCGCCGTTGTAGTCGACCTGGGCCCCGGTGACGGTCTTCCCCGAGCTGTCGGTGAAGGAGTAGCCGGCCAGGTTGCCGGTGAGGCCGACCTTCAACTGGTCCATCTGGTGCAGCAGTCGGGCCTTCTGCTCCTGCGGGCTGCCGTTCGCGGGCGAGCCGTTGGGGTCGGTGTACAGGCCCGAGGCGAAGCCCTGCTGCGGCGCGGAGCCGAGCATGAAGTTGCCGCCGCGGGCGGCATCGCGGAGCCGGTCGTCGAAGGTGGCGATGCCGGTGCCGGCCATGTTGGCCTGGGTGGCCTGCGGGAACCGGGCGTCGTTCGCGACGGTGCCGAAGTTCCAGCCCTCGCCGTAGAGGAAGACGTTCCTGCCGTCCACGCCGTCCGACTCGGGCGTCATCCTGCCCAGCGCCGCCTGGACGTCCAGCATGGTGGACTTCGGGTCCAGGCCCATCAGGTCGAAGCGGAAGCCGTCGACCTGGTACTCCCGGGCCCACAGCGTCACCGAGTCGACCACCAGCCGGTTCATCATGGCGTGTTCGGGCGCGGTGTCGGCGCAGCAGCTGTCCGTCGTCACCTTGCCGTCGGCGTCCAGCCGCTGGTAGTAGCCGGGCACCACCTTGTCGAGCACCGAGTGGTCGGCCTGGCCGGCGGCGGCGGTGTGGTTGTAGACCACGTCCAGCACCACCCGCAGTCCGGCCGCGTGCAGCGCCTGGACCATCTGCCGGAACTGCACGGTCCGTGCCGTCCCGTTCGGGTCCGTCGCGTAGGACCCCTCCGGCACGTTGTAGTGCAGCGGGTCGTAGCCCCAGTTGTAGGCGTCGTCGGCGGCCACGGCCGCCACGCACTCCTGCTGCTTCGGGCCGTCCGGGGGGAGGGACTTGAGGTCGCAGGCGGGGAGCTTCTGGTCCGCCCGGTTCTCCCGGATGGTGGCGATGTCGAAGGTCGGCAGCAGGTGCACCGTGGTCACCCCGGCCTTGGCGAGGTCCCGCAGGTGCTGCATCCCGGCCGAGTTCGACTCGGTGAACGCCAGGTAGGTGCCGCGCTCGGCGGCCGGGACGGTGGTGTCCTCCACCGAGAAGTCCCGGACGTGGAGTTCCTGGATCTGCTGCTGCGCGGGCGGGACGGCCTTCGGGCGGGCCTGGTCGTCCCAGCCGGCCGGCTTGAGCTCCTTGGCGTCCAGGTCGGCGACCAGGCTGCGCCGGGAGTCGGTGGAGAGTGCCACCGAGTACGGGTCGGTGACGGTGTTGACCACCACCTGCTGCACCGAGGGCGCCCAGACCTTCACCTGGTACAGGTAGTACTTGCCGTCCAACTCCTCGCGGTCCCGGACGACTTCCCACACCCCGGTCTCGTCGTCCAGCTTCATCGGCAGCGTCCTCGGGGTGCCCCCGGTGGCGCTGTCGAAGACCTGGACGGACACCTGCTGGGCGGTCGGCGCCCAGAGCGAGAGGGCGACCTTGCCGTCGTAGTGGGCCGGGCCGAAGTCCACCTTGCCGGTGCGGCGGGCGTACAGGTCGTCCAGTACGCCGGGGGTCTGCACCCCGGTGCCGGCCGGCACGGCGCCGCTGGGCAGGTGTTCGGTGAACAGCAGCTGGCTGCGCAGCGCCGCCGGGACGCGGGCGGTGTCCCGGGCGTCCACGGTGAAGGCCCGGTAGCCCGCCAGGTGCGGGTACGCGGCCTTCTGGGCGTCGGTCAGCCCGCCCGCGACGGGGGTGAGGCGGATCCACTTCCCGGGCTTGGTCAGCACGCCCTTGTCGGCGCGGATGCCGCCCTCGGGGTCGTAGACCAGCTGGGCGCTGGTGCCGCCGGCCAGGGCCTGGTCGGTGGCGCCGTAGTTCGCCGGGACGACGACGGTCCGCGCGTCGATCCACTGGGCCTTGGCGCTGCCGAGGTCCAACTGCGAGGCGGCGGCCGGGTTCTGCGGCAGCAGGTAGCCCTCGCGGCCGCCGAGGATCCACACCTCCTTGCCGTTGACGGCGAAGTCCAGCGACTGGTCGGCGGGCAGGTCCTTGTCGTTGCCGTTGTGCAGGATGTAGCTGAGGCTGGTCGCCCCGGGGGCGAGCGGCACCTCGAAGACGGCGCCAAAGGCGTCGCGGCGCACCGGCAGCAGCGGCTTGCCCCAGTCGGTGGGGGCGGCGGCGCCGGTCCAGTCGTGCAGACCCCAGCCGTCGTAGGTGCCGTCGGCCCGGTTGTAGTGGATGACGGCGGTGTTCGCGGGCTGGGTGTTCGCCGGGCCGGGGTTCGTGGTGCGGACGGTCGGGTCGCCCTGCTTCAACCACACCTCGCCGCCGCTGCCCAGGTCGAGGTGGCGGTCGGCGTCGACGTCCTTGACGCCGTTCTTCTCCACGACGAAGCCGAGGTCCGAGGCGCCGGGCTTGAGCCGCACGTAGGCGAAGGCACCGTACGCGTCCCGCCCGGTGAAGGGGTGCCCGGCCGGCCAGGTGGTGCCCTCGCCGTCGGCGAGGTCGCCCCAGGCGTACAGGTTCCAGCCGTCGTAGTCGCCGTCCGGCCGGTTGTAGTGGACGACGGCGTACGGGCGGGCGCCGGCGGTGGGCACCGGCTGGGGAGCGGGGGTGCCGGTGGTGAAGCTCGCGGTGGTGGAGCGCAGGTGGCCGCTGGAGTCCTGGAGGACGGCCTTGTAGCGCACCACCGTGCCGGGGGCGGCGGCGCTCAGGTCCTGGGTCACCGCGAAGAGTCTTTGGCCGTCGGAGCCGGACGTCCCGGTGTCGGCGGTGCCGAGCGTCCGCCACGGCCCGTTGCCGGTCTGCGCGGCGAACGTCACGCGGTTGAAGCCTCCGCCGTCCGCCTTCGCCCCGATCGTCACGAGCCCGGTCGAACCGTCCGCCGGCGGTTGCACCGACAGCTGCGGCGCGGCGGCGACCGGCGCGAGCCGGGCGCCGGCCTTGAGGACGACGGAGGACAGTGCCGGAACGGTGACGGTCACCTTGCGGTCGGCGCCGCTGGTGATCCGCGGTCCGGCCGCGGGGTAGACCGGGTCGAAGCCCATCCCCGCGGAGAAGGTGTCCAGCGTCGCGGTCTTCGCCTCGGTGGCGTTGTTGACCGCCACCAGGTACTCGACCTGCTGCCCGGCGTCGATCCGGGAGAAGGCGTACACGCCCGGGCCGTCGGCGGCGTAGCGCTGGATCTGCGCCCCGTCGGCGAGCGCCGGGTTGTCGCGGCGCAGCTTCGCCAGGCCGGCGATGCCCTGGTAGAGCTCGCCGCCCTGCCCGTACCGGTCGGCCGCCCCCGAGGGGCCGCCGAGCACCCGGTCGGCGTTGTAGGAGGGCGTCTTCGAGGCGAACATGTCCTGCCGGGCGTCCTTGTCGCCGCCCGCGCCGGTGAAGCCCTGCTCGTCGCCGTAGTAGACGACGGGCTGACCGCGGGTGAGGAACTGCAGCTCGTTGCCGAGCCGGTCCTTCTTGAGCAGGGTGGCGTCGTCGGCGCCCGGGTTGTCGGCGAGCAGGAAGGAGCCGAAGCGGCCCATGTCGTGGTTGCCGAGGAAGGTCGGCAGCTCGTAGGCGTCGGTGTCGGCGCCGGTGTAGCGGTAGTCCTGGCCGTAGACGTCGGCGAGGTTGCGCGCCGAGCCGCCCTGGGAGACGTACGAGCGGGCCGCGCCCTGGAACGGGAAGTCCAGGGTGGCCTGGAGCTTGCCCTTGGTGACGTAGGGCGAGGTGACGGCCGGGTCGCCGGAGTAGACCTCGCCGAACATGAAGAACTTCCGGTTGCCCTGCTTGGCGGCGAAGTCCTTGAGCGCGGGCGCCCATTGCTGCCAGAAGGCCATGTCGACGTGCTTGACGGTGTCGATCCGGAAGCCGTCCACCCCGGCGTCCTTGACCCACTGCTGGTAGACCTGCTCGAAGCCCTTGACCACCCGGGGGTTCTGGGTGTCCAGGTCGTCCAGGCCGTTGAAGTCGCCCTCGGTGGCGGACTCCCCGACGAAGGTCGAGTCGCCCCGGTTGTGGTAGAGCGCCGGGTCGTTGAGCCAGGACGGGGTCTTGGCGGTGGCGTCCGCGGGCTTGCGGAAGACCGGGGTGTAGGGGAAGGAGTCCTTGGTGATCTTCGGCCAGGGGGCGCCCGCGGCGGCGATCGCGGTCTCGTCGACCGGGTTGCCGTCCGCGTCGAGGGTCGGGTAGGCGCCGGTGGAGCGGTAGGAGTGCTGCTGCTCCGCGTCGTCGACGACGTCGGCGGTGTGGTTGGTGATGACGTCGAAGAAGACCTTGATGCCGCGCGCGTGCGCCTTGGCTATCAGCTCCTTGAGCTGGTCGTTGGTGCCGAAGTGCGGGTCGACCTGGGTGAAGTCGGTGATCCAGTAGCCGTGGTAGCCGGCCGAGGCGTCGGCCCCGCTGCCCTGCACCGGCTTGTTCTTGAAGATCGGGGCCAGCCAGATCGCGGTGGTGCCGAGGTTCTGGACGTAGTCGAGCTTCTGGATCAGGCCGGCCAGGTCGCCGCCGTGGTAGAAGCCCTTGTCGGTCGGGTCGAGGCCGTTGTCCAGCCGTCCGCCGCTGATGCCGCCGGTGTCGTTGGCGGTGTCGCCGTTGGCGAAGCGGTCGGGCAGGACGAAGTAGAACTGCTCGCGGGTGAGGTCGTGCCGTCCGGCGGTGGCCGCCAGGGCGGCGTCCGAGGGCGGGGGCGGCGGCGCCGCGGCGAGGGCCGCGGGGGCGCCGCCGAGGGTGGCGGCGGTCAGCGCGGCGGCCAGCAGGACGGCCGTGCGGCCGGGTCTGCGGGCGGGTCCGCGGGGAGGACTGCTCCGTCGGGGGCGGAGCGGCGTATCGGCCACTGAGGGGCTCCCTTAGGGGAAGGGGCGATCGATTTCCCAGGAAGCTAGCGGCCTGCAATCTATTTCAGCAAGATGCAGAAAGCGTTTCGGCCCGGAAAATTCCAGGCCACCGGCCCGCCCGGCCACCCCGGTTACGCTCGAACGGCCGAGCGCGTAACAATGGGACGTATGTCCGTCCCACCGGTAAGCACCAGACCCGACCGCACCCCCTACCCCGGTGGGATCCGCCCCCTACCCCTGGAGGGGGACAGCCGGTGAAGAATCCACTTCCAGAGGATGAGCAGACGGCTACGAGCGGTCTGGCAGACTTCTCGTCCATGGGGGAACCGACCGAGATCCAGCGAGGCGACGCCCGACGCGCCGACGCGGCCCGCGGTGGCGGTTCCGAGGCGACCGAGGCCACTCCGGCCCGGCTGCCCGAAGGAGCCACCCGTGCTGCCCAGTCCCGCACCGCCGCCCTGCGCGGCCGCATCCGGGACCAGCGGCGCTCACCAGCCCGGCCGCGGATCTGGTTCGAGCTCGCCCTGATCGGGATCAGCTACTGGCTCTACTCCCTCGTGCGCAACGCCGTCCCGGAGCAGGAGGCGATAGCCCAGAAGCACGCACGCTGGATCTGGGACCTGGAGAAGGACCTAGGCATCGCGGTCGAGCGCTCGATCAACCACGCCGTGGACAGCGTCGGGTGGCTCATCACCGGGATGAACTACTACTACGCGACCCTGCACTTCATCATCACCATCGGTGTGCTGGTCTGGCTCTACCGCAGCCACCCCGGCCGCTACGTCGCCGCCCGCACGGTGCTGTTCGTCACCACCGGGATCGCCCTGGTCGGCTTCTACGTCTTCCCGCTGGCCCCGCCGCGGCTGATGACCGACGGCGGCTTCATCGACACCGTGCAGGCCCACCACACCTGGGGCTCGTTCGCCTCCGGGCCCGCCGCGCACGTCTCCAACCTGTACGCGGCGATGCCCTCGATGCACATCGGCTGGTCGATGTGGTGCGGTCTGACGATCTTCTTCCTGGCCCGCCGGACCTGGGTCCGGGTGCTCGGACTGATGTACCCGGCGGCCACCCTGGTGGTCATCATCTCGACCGCCAACCACTTCTGGATGGACGCCGTCGGCGGCGAGATCTGCCTGACGGTCGGCTTCCTGGCCGCCCGCTGGCTGTACCACGAGTGGGTGTACAAGCTGCCGCGGGTGCCCGCCCGGGAGCAGGCCGAGGAGCCGGTCACCGTGCCGGAGCAGTGGAGCGAGCCGGCGGTCGGCGCACGGCGCTAGCGACGGCCGAGGGACGAGGGACGAGTCACGAGTCACGAGGAGGGGCCCCTGATCCAGGGGCCCCTTTCGCGTACCCGCCGACCCCTCCCGATCGGCCTCGCGCGCGCCGGTGGGGCTCAGGCCGACCCGTAGAACAGCCGGTCCACCACCGCCCGGGCCCGCCGGGTGGTGCGCCGGTAGTCGTCCACCAGCTCCCCGCTGTGCCCGGCGCCGTACCCGAGGTAGCGGGCCACCCCGGCCAGCTCCCGGGCCTCCCCGGGGAAGCTGTCCCCCGGCCGCCCGCGCACCAGCATCACCGCGGAGCGCACCCGGGAGGCCAGTACCCACGCCGCCTCCAGCACCTCCGCGTCGGCCGGCTCCACCAGCCCGGCCCCGACCGCCGCCGCCAGGGCGGCCCTGGTCCGGGTGGTCCGCAGGCCCGGCACCTCGTGCCCGTGCTGGAGCTGGAGCAGCTGCACCGTCCACTCCACGTCCGCCAGCCCTCCCCGGCCGATCTTGGTGTGGGTGGTCGGGTCGGCACCGCGCGGCAGCCGCTCGGCCTCGATCCGCGCCTTGATCCGGCGGATCTCCACCAGGTCCCGCTCCGGCACCCCGGTCCCCGGGTAGCGCAGCGGGTCGATCAGCTGCCGGAACCGCGCGCCCAGCTCCTCGTCCCCGGCCACCGGCTCGGCCCGCAGCAGCGCCTGGCTCTCCCAGGCGTGCGACCAGCGCCGGTAGTACGCCGCGTACGAGGCCAGGGTGCGGACCAGCGGGCCGCTGCGCCCCTCCGGCCGCAGGTCGGCGTCGACCAGCAGCGGCGGCTCGGTGGACGGCGCGGCCAGCAGGGTGCGCAACTCGTTGCAGACCGCCTGGGCCGCCCTGGCCGCGTCCTGCTCCAGCGAGCCGAGCAGCGGCTCGTGGACGAAGAGCACGTCGGCGTCCGAGCCGTAGCCCAGCTCGTGCCCGCCGAAGCGGCCCATCGCGATCACCGCGATCCGGGTCGGCAGGTCCCCGTGCTCGGCCTCCCAGCCGGCCACGCAGGCGCGCAGCGCGCCCTGGAGGGTGGCGGCGTTGAGCGCGGTCAGCGCCTCCCCCGCGACGTCCAGCGCCTCGGCCGGGTCGTCGCCGAGCCGGCCCAGCACGTCCGCGGCGGCCGTCCGGAACAGCTCCCGGCGGCGCACCGAGCGGGCGGCGGCCACGGCGGCGGCGGCGGACCCGGCCCGGCCGACGGCGGCCAGTGTCTCCGACTGGAGCGCCGCCCGGCCGCGCGGCACCGGGCCCTGCGGGTCGCCCAGCATGGCCACCGCCTCGGGGGCGCGCAGCAGCAGGTCGGGGGCGAGCCGGCCGGCCGACAGCACCCGGGCGAGCTGCTCGGCGGCGGCGCTCTCGTCCCGCAGCAGCCGCAGGTACCAGGGGGTGCGGCCGAGCGCGTCGGAGACCTGGCGGAAGTTGAGCAGTCCGGCGTCCGGGTCGGCCGACTCGGCGAACCAGCCGAGCAGCACCGGCAGCAGGGTGCGCTGGATCGCGGCCTTGCGGCTGACCCCGGAGGCGAGCGCGCTGATGTGGCGCAGCGCGGCGGCCGGGTCCGTGTAGCCGAGCGCCTCCAGCCGGGCCCGGGCCGCCTCCGGGGTCAACCCGGCCGCGCCGGGCGGCAGTTCGGCGACGGCGTCGAGCAGCGGCCGGTAGAACAGCTTCTCGTGCAGCCGCCGCACCTCCACCGCGTGCCGCTTCCACTCGCGCTGCAGCGCGGCCACCGGGTCGGAGCGGGTGTCGTCGTTGATCAGCGCGGCGAGCGAGCGGGCGAGCCGGCGCTGGTCCGCCTCGGCGGTGGGCATCAGGTGGGTGCGGCGCAGCCGGTGCAACTGGATGCGGTGCTCCAGCGAGCGCAGGAAGCGGTACGCGGTGTCCAGCGAGGCGGCGTCCGCCCGGCCGACGTACCCGCCGCGGGAGAGCGCGGCCAGCGCCTCCAGGGTGTTGCCGCTGCGCAGCGCCGGGTCGGTGCGGCCGTGCACCAGCTGGAGCAGCTGGACGGAGAACTCGACGTCGCGCAGCCCGCCCGGGCCGAGCTTGAGCTGGCGGTCGACCTCGGGGGCCGGGATGGAGTCGATCACCCGGCGGCGCATCTGCTGGACGTCGGTGACGAAGTTCTCCCGGGCGGCGGCCTGCCAGACCATCGGGGCGAGCGCCTCGACGTACGCGGCGCCGAGCTCGGCGTCCCCGGCGACCGGGCGGGCCTTGAGCAGGGCCTGGAACTCCCAGGTCTTGGCCCAGCGCTGGTAGTAGGCGAGGTGGCTGGCCAGGGTGCGCACCAGCGGGCCGTTGCGGCCCTCCGGGCGCAGGTTGGCGTCCACCGGCCAGATCGTGCCCTCGCCGGTGGTGTCCGAGCAGAGCCGGGTGAGCGCGGCGGCCAGCCGGGTGGCGGCCTTGACGGCCGCGTGCTCGTCCACGCCCTCGCGCGGCTCGGCGACGAAGATGACGTCCACGTCGGAGACGTAGTTGAGTTCGCGGCCGCCGCACTTGCCCATCCCGATCACCGCGAGCCGGCAGGCCGCGGCGGCCTCCGGGTCCTGCTCGGCGGCGAGGTCCAGGGCGGTCTGGAGGGTGGCGCCGGCCAGGTCGGCGAGTTCGGCGGCGGTCTGGGCGAGGTCGGTGGTGCCGGTGAGGTCGCGGGCGGCGATGGCCAGCAGGCAGCGCCGGTAGGCGATCCGCAGGGCGTTCTCGGGGCTGCGGCCGGCGCCCCGGACGCCCTCGGCGAGGGCACGGCGGAAGTCCGCCGGGCCGGGGTGCATGTCGCGCAGTTCGAAGGTGACCAGCGCGTGCCAGTCGTGCGGGTGCCGGGCCAGGTGGTCGGCGAGCGCGGTGGAGACGCCGAGCACGCCGAGCAGCCGGTCGCGCAGCGGCTTGGAGGTGGTGAGGGTGTCCCGCAGGGTGTGCCGTTCGGCCTCGTCGGCGGCCTCCAGCAGCCTGGCCAGGCCCAGCAGCGCGAGGTCGGGGTCGGCGGTGGCGCCGAGCGCGTCCAGCACCACCGGGTCGTCGGCCAGGCCCTCCAGCCCGGGGCCGTCCAGCAGCCGCACCGCCTTCGCGGGATCGGTGAACCCGCGCCGGACCAGCCTGATCTCGGGCCGGCTGACCCGGCTCCCGGCCCGCTGTTCCTCCACCGCCATCGGCCCCTCCATCCCGTCCGCCAAGGGGGCCCGCCCCCGCAGGCAGGTTACGCTCACCGGCGGCCCCGCGCCGGGCGTGACCGCCGGGCGGACCGCCCCCGTGACGACGGCCCCACCGCGGCCCGGGCGGGCGACGGCGGGGCCGGAGGAGGGGCGGAGCCGCAGCTCACAGCAGGTGCTCGGAGCACCTGCTCAGAGCACCTGGAGGTTCTTCCGCAGCTCGAACGGGGTCACCTCGGAGCGGTACTCCTCCCACTCCTGGCGCTTGTTGCGCAGGAAGAAGTCGAAGACGTGCTCGCCCAGGGTCTCGGCGACCAGCTCGCTGCGCTGCATCAGGTCGATGGCCTCGCCGAGGTTCTGCGGCATCGGCTGGATGCCGAGGGCACGGCGCTCGGAGTCGGTCAGCGCCCACACGTCGTCGTCGGCGCCGGGCGGGAGCTCGTAACCCTCCTCGATGCCCTTGAGGCCGGCCGCGAGGGTCACGGCGTAGGCGAGGTACGGGTTGCAGCCGGTGTCCAGGGAGCGGACCTCGATCCGGGTGGAGCCCTGCTTGCCCGGCTTGTACATCGGCACCCGGATCAGCGCCGAGCGGTTGTTGTGGCCCCAGCAGATGTACGAGGGGGCCTCGCCGCCGGCGCCGGCGGTGCGCTGGGAGCCGCCCCAGATCCGCTTGTAGGAGTTCACCCACTGGTTGGTGACGGCGGCCGTCTCGGCGGCGTGCCGCAGCAGGCCGGCGATGAACGAGCGGCCGACCTTGGAGAGCTGGTACTCGGCGCCGGACTCGTGGAAGGCGTTGCGGTCGCCCTCGAAGAGCGAGAGGTGGGTGTGCATGCCGCTGCCGGGGTGCTCGGAGAACGGCTTGGGCATGAAGCTCGCGTGCACGCCCTGCTCCAGCGCGACCTCCTTCATGACCAGGCGGAAGGTCATGATGTTGTCGGCGGTGGACAGCGCGTCGGCGTAGCGCAGGTCGATCTCCTGCTGGCCGGGGGCGCCCTCGTGGTGCGAGAACTCGACCGAGATGCCCATCGACTCCAGCATGGTGATGGCCTGTCGGCGGAAGTCGTGGCCCACCCCGCGCGGGGTGTGGTCGAAGTAGCCGGACTGGTCGGCCGGGATCGGCGCGGTGCCGTCACCGGGCAGGTTCTTCAACAGGAAGAACTCGATCTCGGGGTGGGTGTAGAAGGTGAAGCCCTGGTCGGAGGCCTTCTCCAGGGTGCGCTTGAGCACGAACCTGGGGTCGGCGTAGGAGGGCGAGCCGTCCGGCATCAGGATGTCGCAGAACATCCGCGCGGTGCCCGGGGTCTCGGAGCGCCACGGCAGGATCTGGAAGGTGGTCGGATCCGGCTTGGCGATCATGTCGGATTCGTACACCCGGGCGAATCCCTCGATCGCCGAGCCGTCGAAACCGATGCCCTCCTCGAAGGCCTGCTCCAACTCGGCCGGCGCCACCGCCACCGACTTGAGGAACCCGAGAACATCGGTGAACCACAGTCGGACGAACCGGATGTCACGCTCCTCGAGCGTCCGAAGCACGAACTGCTGCTGCTTGCCCATGGGGACAGTCTCACCTCTGCTCTTTACGCTCGTGTTACGCCCGGGAGGCACCCGGAAGACCTCGTCGAGCGGTTGCCCCCATCATGGCCGATCCCCGCGCGACACGGCAGGGCCGACCCCCCGAGGACTCGTCCCCGCGGGACATTGCGTCAGTTAGACGATTAGACTTCGGACCATGCCCAATCTCCGTCTCGCCCTGAGCCAGATCGACCCCTGGGTCGGTGACCTCGCCCGCAACAGCGAAGAGGTGGTGCGCTGGACCAAGCAGGCCGTGGAGGCCGGTGCCCAGCTGGTCGCGTTCCCCGAGATGGCCCTGACCGGCTACCCGGTCGAGGACCTCGCACTGCGCGGCTCCTTCGTCGAGGCCTCGCGCGGCGCCCTGGTGGAGCTGGCCGGCCGGCTGGCCGACGACGGGCTGGGCGAGGTGCCGGTGGTGGTCGGCTACCTCGGGCGCTCCGAACACCCCTCGCCGCGCTTCAACCGCCCCGCCGGGTCGCCGCAGAACTGCGCCGCGGTGCTGCACCGGGGCGAGGTGCTCACCCGCTTCGCCAAGCACCACCTGCCCAACTACGGCGTGTTCGACGAGTACCGCTGGTTCGTCCCCGGCGACCAGCTGCCGGTGCTGCGACTGCACGGGGTGGACGTCGCCCTGGCGATCTGCGAGGACATCTGGCAGGACGGCGGCCGGGTCACCGCCGCCCGCGAGGCCGGGGCCGGCCTGCTGCTGGTCGTCAACGGCTCGCCGTACGAGCGGAACAAGGACGACCAGCGGCTGGAGCTGGTGCAGCGCCGCGCCGCCGAGGCGGGCTGCACCCTGGCGTACGTCAACATGGTCGGCGGCCAGGACGAGCTGGTCTTCGACGGCGACTCGATCGTGGTCGGCGCGGACGGCGAAGTCCTGGCCCGTGCACCGCAGTTCGAGGAGCACCTGGTGCTGCTGGACCTCGACCTGCCGGCCGCCGGCAGCGACCACACCGACGGCCTGCTGCTGAGCGACGGGCTGCACCTGGTCCGCACCGAACTGAGCGACGAGCCGGCCCCGGTGCCCGCCGGCCGGCCCGCCGCCGACATCGCGCCCCGACTGTCCGACGAGGCCGAGATCTGGGCCGCGCTGGTCTCCGGCACCCGGGCGTACGTGGTCAAGAACGGCTTCCGCTCGGTGCTGATCGGCCTCTCCGGCGGCATCGACTCGGCCCTGGTGGCCGCGATCGCGGTGGACGCGCTCGGCGCCGACCACGTGCACTGCGTCTCGATGCCCAGCCGCTACTCCTCCCAGCACTCCCGGGACGACGCGGCCGAACTGGCCCGCCGCACCGGGCTGCACTTCCGGACCGTCTCCATCGCCCCGATGTTCGACGCCTACCTGGGCGCCACCGAGCTGACCGGCCTGGCCGAGGAGAACCTCCAGTCCCGGCTGCGCGGCACCCTGCTGATGGCGATCTCCAACCAGGAGGGGCACATCGTGCTCGCGCCCGGCAACAAGAGCGAGCTGGCGGTCGGCTACTCCACCCTGTACGGCGACTCGGTGGGCGCCTACGGCCCGATCAAGGACGTCTACAAGTCACTGGTCTTCCGCCTCGCCCGCTGGCGCAACGAGGAGGCCGAGCGGCGCGGCGAGGTGCCGCCGATCCCGGAGAACACCATCAGCAAGCCGCCGTCCGCCGAGCTGCGGCCGGACCAGGTGGACGCCGACTCGCTGCCCGACTACGACCTGCTGGACAGCGTGCTGGAGCGCTACATCGAGGGTGACGAGGGCCGGGACGCGATCGTCGCGGCGGGCTTCGACCCGGCCGTGGTGGACCGGGTGGTCCGGCTGGTCGACACCGCCGAGTACAAGCGGCGCCAGTACCCGCCGGGCCCGAAGACCTCGGTCAAGAACTTCGGCCGCGACCGCCGGCTGCCGATCACCAACCGCTGGCGGCGCGGCTGACCGGGCGCGGCGTGTCGGACACGCCCTAGTTGTACGTGAAGGCGGCGGCCACCGCGAGGTGGTCGCTGCCGTCCCGGGGCAGGGTGCGGGAGTCCACCGGCCGGAGCCCGCCCTTGCTCATGATCTGGTCGATCCGCGCCATCGGGAACGCCGCGGGCCAGCTGAACCCGAAGCCGTCCCCGGCCGCGCCCTGGGCCGAGCGCATCTGCGAGGTGACCGGCGCCAGGCTGCGGTCGTTCATGGTGCCGTTGAGGTCGCCGAGCAGCAGGACCTTCTTCACCGGCTCGGCCTGCACGGCGTCGCCGAGGGCCTGGGCGCTGATGTCCCGCTGGTGGACGGTGAACCCGCCCTCGGCCTTGAGCCGGACGGACGGCAGGTGGGCGACGTACACCGCGAGCGGGCCCTGCGGGGTGGTGACCTGGGCGCGGAACGCCCTGGTCCAGCCCATCCTCAGGTCCACCGGGGTGACCCCGTCGATCGGGTACTTCGACCAGAGCCCGACCGTCCCCTCCACGGAGTGGTACGGGTACGCCGCGGCGAGCCCGGTCTCGTACTCCCGCAGCTGGCTGCCGGCCAGCTCCTGGAGGGCGACGATCTGGGCGTTCGAGGCGACCAGGCCGCGGATGGTGCCCGGCACGTCGGTGTTGCCCGCGGCGACGTTGTGGCTGACCACCGTCCAGTCGCCCTTGCCGCCGCTCTTGTCGGACAGCAGCCCGCCGAACAGGTTGACCCACAGCACGGCGGGCACCAGCAGGGCGATCAGGGCGGTGGCGGAGCGGCGCAGCAGCGCGGGCACCAGCAGCACCGGGACCGCGAGCCCCACCCAGGGCAGGAAGGTCTCCAGCAGGCTGCCGAGGTTGCCGACGCTGTTCGGCACCCGGGCGTGGAAGCCCAGCAGCACGGCGGTGAGCAGGGCCAGCAGGGCGATCAGCAGTCCGCGCCGCCAGGTGCCGCTGCCGCGGGCGTCCCGGCCCCAGTGCCGCAGGCCGAGGAAGCCGCCGCTACGGCCGGCGTCCGCGCCCGCACCGCCACGGGACGTGGTCCGTTCGGTGCTGTCCGCCTGCGCCATGCCGTGGCTCCCGTCGCTCGTGCCGTCGCCGGTCCGTCGTCCGGTCCGTGGGGGTACGGGCGCGGTGCCGGACTGGTGCCGGTTTGATCGGTGACCCGGCTCAGCCTATGCCGGGACAGACGCGCGGCCCCGGGAGCGGGTTCCGGCGTGGCCCGCTTTGGTGAGCCAGGCCACGTCGGACACGAAGGAGTGAACCTCAGCGGCGCGCGATGCCGTCGAGCACGGAGTCGACCAGCTGGCGGGACAGGTCCGGGTCCTCCAGGTCGGTGTCGTCCGAGAGGACGCTGCGGTAGAGGATCGGCCCCATCAGCAGGTCGCCGAGCAGCTCCACGTCGAGGTCGTCGCGGATCAGGCCCTCGGCGACGGCCCGCCGGATCGCGAGGATCCCGACCTCGCGGCGCGGCTTGATCACCCGCTCCCGGTAGGCGTTGTGCAGCTCCGGCAGGGCCTGCATCTGGCCGAGCGTCGCCTTGAGCACCCAGCGGGTGCGCTTGGCCAGGCCCCGCCGGCGGATGTAGTCGACCATCGCGATCAGGTCCTCGCGGGCGCCGGCGCCGGTGGGGGCCGGGATCGGCTCCTCCAGCCGGCTGACCAGGTCGACCAGCAGGGCCTCCTTGTTGGGCCAGCGCCGGTAGATGGTCGCCTTGCCGACGCCGGCGGCGGTGGCGATGCCCTCGATGGTGAGTTCGGACAGCGCCTTGCCGTCGGCCATCAGGTCCTCGACGGCGGTGAAGATGGCCTGCTCGGCGGCCTCGCTGCGGGGCCGGCCGCGGCGTACCGCCGCGCAGGCCTGCCCGGTGTCGGCGCTCGGCGTGTCCGTCCTCATCCCCGCTGCCTCTCGCTCGCTGGTCCCGGGCGCGCGGGCGCCGCGGTGGGTCCGTCGGTCCGGGCCGGGGGACCCCGTCCAGGACCTGGGCCCTGCCGGTCGGGGGCACCGACCGGCAGGGCCATTGTCGCTCAGCCGTCCGCAGGTCAGGCGGCCGCGGCCGCCCGGGGCTGGTCCTGCTGCCCGGGAACCTGCCCGCCGGGACCGCCGGGGACACCCGCGGGGGCGGCGGTGCGGCGCGGGAGGAGGAACCAGGCGACCAGCGCGCCGACCAGCGAGATGCCGACCGAGAGCGAGGCCACCACGTGCATGGCGTGGATGAAGGCGTCGTTCGCCGGGCCGATCAGCCCGTCGGCCAGGCCGCCGGGGACGTGGTCGACGAAGGCCCGGGTGGACTCCAGCGACTCGGCGGCCCGGTCCAGGTTGGCCCCGGCCTTCTCCTGGACGGCCTGGGGCAGCTGGTGCAGCGGGCCGGTCATCCCGTCGCGGTAGACGGTGGAGAGCACCGCGCCGAGCACGGCGACCCCGAGCGAGCCGCCGACCTGGCGGAAGGTGTTGTTGACGGCCGAGCCGGCGCCGGCCTTCTCGCGGGGCAGCGAGCCCATGATCGCGACGGTGACCGGCGGCATGACGTGGGCCATCCCGGCGCCCATCACCAGGCCGAGCACGACCAGCACCCAGATCGGGGTCGTCGCGGTCAGCACGGTGTAGCCGACGAAGCCGAGCGCGACCAGCACCATGCCGCCCGCGGCCGTGGCGGCGACCCCGAAGCGGTCGACCACCAGCCGGGCCCGGGGGGCGAACAGCAGCTGGGCGGCGGCCAGCGGGAGCATCAGCACACCGGCCTGGAGGGCGCTGTAGCCGCGCACGCTCTGGGTGTAGAAGACGCCGAAGAAGGAGACGCCCATCAGCGCGAAGAAGATCACCGCGACGACCACCACCGAGGCGCTGAACACCTTGTTGCGGAACCAGGTGACGTCCAGCGCGGGGAACTGCGTGCGGCGCTCGAACCAGACGAAGGCGGCCAGCGCGAGCACACCCAGCAGGGTCGGGCCCCAGGCCGCGAACGCGGTGAAGTCGGCCAGCTCGCCGCCCTTGATGATGCCGTAGATCAGCGCGACCAGACCGATGACCGACAGCAGCACGCCGACCGGGTCCATCCGGCCCGGGTTCGGGTCCTTGGACTCGGGGACCAGGACGGCCATCGCGATCAGCGCGACGATCACGATCGGCACATTGACCAGGAAGACCGAGCCCCACCAGAAGTGCTCGATCAGCACGCCGCCGGTGATCGGGCCGATGGCGATGGCCAGGCCGACCGCGCCGGCCCAGATGCCGATCGCCTTGGGCTGCTCCTCGCGCTCGAAGACGTTCATGATGATCGCCAGCGTGGCGGGCATCGCGAGCGCGCCGCCGACGCCCATCAGGGCGCGGTAGCCGATCAGCTCACCGGGCGAGGCGGCCATCGAGGACAGCAGCGAGGCGATCCCGAAGACCACCATCCCGCCCAGCAGGGCGCGCTTGCGGCCGAAGCGGTCGCCGAGCAGGCCCGAGGTGAAGAGCAGCCCGGCGAACACCAGGGTGTACGAGTTGATCGCCCATTCCAGGTCGCTCTGGGTGGCGCCCAGTCCGACCGGGGCGGGGGTCGCGATGGTCTTCATCGCGACGTTGAGGATCGAGTTGTCGAGCACGACGACGAGCAGGGCGAGCACCAGGGTGCCCAGGATCGCCCAGCGCCGGCGGTGGATGGCTTCCGGCACGCGGGGTGGCGCGGCTGCGGTGGTCATTGGTCTTCCCGTCCGTGTTGGCGTGGCACTGGCGGGCATTTGCGAGTCGCTTGCGTCTCGTAACCCCCTGGACCAGAGTAGCGGCCAATACGATACGAGACGAGTCCGTTTCGTAAAATGGAAGCAAAGCCCGAGGGGCGCGAGGGGCCGGTGTGGCGTGGATCGCACCCCGCCGACCGCACCCCTCTTTGCGCTCACGCCGGGGCGTGCAAGCATGGAGGTGATCCGGGGACGCCGTACGGCGCCACGAGACGACAACCCTTCAGGAGTCCGTTCGATGAACGCTTCTTCGCCTTCGCCTGCCCAGAACCAGGCGTCGACCGCCGGCCTCTACGGCGGGGTCACCAACCGCCGCGTCACCGTCCGCGACCTCGCCAGCGCCAAGCAGCGCGGCGAGAAGTGGGCGATGCTCACCGCCTACGACGCCCTCACCGCGGGCGTGTTCGACGAGGCCGGGATCCCCGTCCTGCTCGTCGGCGACTCGGCCGGCAACTGCCACCTCGGCTACGAGACCACCGTGCCGGTGACCATGGATCAGATGGTGATGCTCTCCGCCGCCGTCGTCCGCGGCACCCAGCGCGCCATGATCGTCGCCGACCTGCCGTTCGGCTCCTACCAGGAGTCGCCCGCCCAGGCCATGCACAACGCGGCCCGGCTGATGAAGGAGGCCGGGGTCGGCGCGGTCAAGCTGGAGGGCGGCGAGCGCAGCGCCCGCTCCATCGAGCTGCTGGTCGAGGCGGGCGTCCCGGTGATGGCCCACATCGGCCTCACCCCGCAGTCGGTGCACGCCCTCGGCGGCTACCCCGTCCAGGGCCGCGGCGACGAGGCGGCCCACCAGCTGCTCCGCGACGCCAAGGCCGTCCAGCAGTCCGGCGCCTTCTCCGTGGTGCTGGAGGCCGTCCCGGCCGAGCTGGCCGCCCAGGTCACCGAGCAGCTGGCGATCCCCACCGTCGGCATCGGCGGCGGCCCGGAGACCGACGCCCAGGTGCTGGTCTGGACCGACATGGCCGGCATGACCGCGGGCCGGGTGCCCAAGTTCGTCAAGAAGTACGCGAACCTGCGCGGCGTCCTCGGCGACGCCGCCCGCGAGTTCGCCGAGGAGGTCCGCACCGGGGCCTTCCCGGCCGCGGAGCACAGCTTCCACTGACGGACGGCTCCCCCGCCCCTGCTCCGAGCCGCTCGGAGCAGGGGCGCTGTCATGCCGCCGAGGGCCGTGACAGCGGGCTGACAGCCGGGGCGGGCGGGCGACAGGGGGCTGACAGCCGGGGCGGACAACCTGGGGGCATGACAGGAATCGCGACCGCCCCGAACACGCGGGGAACAGCCGGGAACGCCGTCGAGGTCCACGGCATCGTCAAGCACTTCGGCACCACCAAGGCCCTCGACGGCGTCGACCTCACCGTCCGCGAAGGCACCGTCCTCGCCCTGCTCGGCCCCAACGGCGCCGGCAAGACCACCCTGGTGCGGGTCCTCTCCACGCTGATCAAGCCGGACGCCGGCAGCGCGTTCGTCGGCGGCTACGACGTCCTGCGCCAGCCCAAGCAACTGCGCCGCACCATCGGCCTGACCGGCCAGTACGCCTCCGTGGACGAGCTGCTCTCCGGCTACGAGAACCTCTACCTGATCGGCCGGCTGCTCGACCTCCCCAGCCGGGAGGCCAAGGCCCGGGCCGCCGAGCTGCTGGAGCGCTTCTCGCTCACCGACGCCGCCAAGCGGATCGCCAAGACCTACTCCGGCGGCATGCGCCGGCGCCTCGACCTGGCCGCCAGCATGATGGGCCGCCCCCGGGTGCTCTACCTGGACGAGCCCACCACCGGCCTGGACCCGCGCACCCGCAACGAGGTCTGGGACGAGGTGCAGCGGATGGTCGCCGAGGGCAGCACCGTGCTGCTGACCACCCAGTACATGGAGGAGGCCGAGCAGCTCGCCGACGAGCTGACCGTCATCGACCGGGGCAAGGTGATCGCCGCCGGCGGCGTCGCCGAGCTCAAGGCCAAGGTCGGCGGCCAGATCCTCCAGGTCCGCCCCGCCCACCCGGCCGAACTGCCGGAGATGGCCCGCTGCCTGCACGAGAACGGCGTCACCTCCGCCACCTTCTCCCCCGACGACGGCCTGCTCGCGGTGCCGCTCACCGGCGAGGAGCAGCTCACCGCCGTGATCGGGGTGCTCGGCGGCCGCGGCTTCGCGATCGCCGGCATCGACACCAAGGTGCCCAGCCTGGACGAGGTCTTCCTCGCCATCACCGGCAAGCCCGCCGCCGACGCGACCGCCGCGGCCGCCGACACCCTCGTCAAGGAGCCCGCCGCATGACCACCGCCACCCTCACCCCCGCCGCGCTCCGGGACCCGGCGGCCGACGAGACCCGGATCGGCCCGGCCGCCACCCTGCGCCACATCGGCGCGCTGACCCGCCGCAACCTGATGCGGATCAAGGCCGACCCGGAGTCGATGTTCGACGCCGTACTGATGCCGATCGTCTTCACCGTGCTGTTCGTCTACGTCTTCGGCGGCGCCATGATGGGCGGCGACCAGGACAAGTACAAGCAGTTCATGATCCCCGGACTGCTCGGACAGACCGGCATGACGCTGGCGCTGGCCGTCGGCACCGGCCTGAACACCGACTTCCAGAGCGGGGTGATGGACCGCTTCCGGACCCTGCCGATCGGCCGGGCCTCCGTCCTGCTCTCCAAGATCGTGGCGGAGACGCTGCGGGCCCTGCTCTCCTCGCTGATCCTGCTGACCTTCGCCTTCATCCTCGGATTCGAGCTCAAGACCGGCGTTCCGGAGCTGCTGGCCGCGGTCGGCCTGTCGCTGGTGTTCGGCATGTCGATCGTCTGGATCTCGATGCTGCTGGGCATGTCGATGAAGAGCGCCCAGGCCGTCCAGGGCGTCTCCATGCTGGTCCTGATGCCGATGCAGTTCGGCAGCTCGATCTTCGCGCCGACCAGCACCATGCCGGGCTGGCTCCAGGCCTTCACCAAGGTCAACCCGCTGTCCGCACTGGCCGACGCCTCCCGTGCGCTGCTCAACGGGGAGGGGGCGGTGGCCCACCCGGTGATGATCGTGCTGATCTGGTCCGCCGCCTCGACCGCGATCTTCGCCCCGCTCGCGGTGGCCCGCTTCCGCAAGCGGACCTGAGCGCGCCGGGGACGAGGGCCGGGCGGCGGCCGTGGACAGGCCGCCGCCCGGTACGAACGGGCGGTC
>NZ_JBHWIV010000043.1:0-17282 GCF_042731675.1 Kitasatospora sp. NPDC059827
TGCGCGGGGCGGGCCCCCGGGTGCGCCGGTCGCGCCCTGCGCGCCGGCGGAGTAGACCGGCCCCTGTGGTCCGGGGCGCCCCCGGGCGAGGGCGGGCCGCACGGTTCGGACCGGGAGTTTCGGTGGCCCCGGGAGCATGCGCTCCCGGGGCCGCTCCCGTTCTGCTCGCATGCGCCCTCACTCGTTCGAGTGAGTTGGCGGTGCGCCAACTGCGCCATTGCGCGATCATGCGTCCCCACGCCCGGACGGCGGCCTATCCTCCTGACGGACGCTCACCGCCGGTCAGCCCGGCGCGCTGAGGCAACAGGGCCCGGACGCGGGGAGGTCGAGATCGCTACCGATAGTGGAGGCGCGACCCTGCCGCAGGGGGCTGCGCGCTACCTGGTGGCCGTCCCGGTGGCGGCCCTGTGCTGCCTGCTGCCGCTGCTGCCCGAGGCCGTCACGCCCGGGGTGCCGCGCTGGCTCGGACACCCGGCGGACTGGCCCAAGATCGGACTGCTCGGCTTCCTGCACGGCTGCTGGGAGTCGCTCGCCCAGGGCCTGCCCACCCCCTGCTCGCTCCTGCTGCGCCGGCTGCTGCGCCGCCCCGCGCCCGCCGGACGGGTCCCCGCCCGCCCCGGGGCGAACGCCTTCTTCCCGGTGCTGTTCGCCGGGGTGCTGATGCTCCCGCCGGCCGCCGCCGCCCTGGTCGCCGCCCCCGCCGCCCTGCTCGGCGGCCCCACCGGCCCCGGCTGCCGCGGCCGCCAGCTGTTCAACGGCTCGCAGCTCGCGCTGTGCGCCTTCGCCTCCTCGGTCGCCTTCCACCTGCTGCACGGCCCGCAGCTGCTGCTCGGCTCCCGCTTCCCCGCCGCGCTGCTGCCCGGCTTCGCCGCCGTCGGCGCGTTCTGCCTGGTCAACGGGCTGGTGGTAGGGGTGATGGTGGTGCTCAGCGAGAGCCGGCCGGTCACCGAGGTGCTCCGCGGCGCCTGCGCGGTGTGCGGGCTGCCGGTGCTGGTGCACGCGGCCGGCGGACTGATGGTCGCGGTGCTCTGGCAGGGCCCGTACGGGGCGTTCGCCGCCCTGCTGGCCCTGCTGCCGCTGTCCATCTCGGCCTGGGTCTTCGCCCAGGGCCAGCGCGAGCGGGACGCCCACCAGGCCACCGTGCAGTCGCTGGTGCAGGCGGTGGAGATCAAGGACGCCTACACCCGGGGGCACAGCGAACGGGTCGGCCGCGCCTCGGTGCTGATCGCCAATCAGCTCGGCATGGAGCCCGAGCGGCTGCGCACCCTGCGCTTCGCCGGGATCCTGCACGACGTCGGCAAGCTCGGCGTGGCCACCGAGCTGCTGCGCAGAAACGGTCCCCTCGACGAGGACGAACGCCGCGCCGTGGAGATCCACCCGGTGTACGGGTACGAGCTGGTGCGCGGGATCGACTTCCTCGGCGAGGCGCACGCCGGGATCCTGCACCACCACGAGCGGATGGACGGGCGCGGCTACCCGAGCGGACTGGCCGGCGAGCAGATCCCCGAGTTCGCCCGGATCATCTCCGTCGCCGACGCCTTCGACTCGATGACCTCCACCCGCTCCTACCGGCGCGGCCGCCCCGTCGCCGAGGCGGTGACCGAACTGGAGCGCTGCTCCGGCAGCCAGTTCGACCCGGTGATGGTGCGGGCGCTGATCGACGCGCTGGCCGTGCACGACTGGCAGCCGGTGGTGCACTCCGAGGACTGCGTACGGGCCGTCCCGGACATCCCGCTCGGGGTGCCCGAGCCGGTGCGGGCCGCGCCCGGACGGGTGCCCGCCCAGGGCGGGGCCCGCCCCGCGGCCGGGCAGCCGTGACCGGGCGCGCGGCCGGGGGCGGGGGCCGGGCCGAGGGCGGGGCCGGTTCAGGGCACGGGAGTGGGCGCGGGAGCGGGGGCGGTTCGGGGCGTGGGCGCACCGCGCGGGGTGTGCACGCGGCCGCCGCCGTGTTGGTGGTGCCGGCGTTCGGCGCGGTGGCGGTGCGGGGGATCGCCGAGCCGAGGGTCGCGCTGGCGTTCACCGCGCTGATCGCGCTCGGCGAATGCGTCCGGATCACCCTTCCGGGTGACCGTGAGCAGGCGCCCATCGGCGCGGCCGGCGCGCTGGCGTACGCCCTGCTCGGGCCGTTGCGCGGGGTGCCGACCGCGCACGGCACGCTCCAGGTCGTCGCGGTGACCGGGGTCGGCCTGCTGCTGGGCTGGCTGCCCGGGCTCGCCCTGCCGCACCGGCCGGGGCGCCCGCACCGGCGGCCGCCCTGGGCGGACCCGGCCCGGCGGGACAGCGCCGCCCGCCGGCTGCTCGCGGTCGGCTTCGCCGCTGCCGTGTTCCAGCCGCTCTACAACGGCGGCCTGGTCGACCGCTTCTCGCCCGAGGGCCCCGCCTACGGGGCCTTCCTGACGGCCGTCGCCGCGCTGGCCGCGCTCTGCGACGCGACGCTCGCGGCGCTGCTGCGCTCCTCGGGCCCGTCCTCGCCCGCCCGCCGTTCGACCGGAGGGCGGGCCGGGCGCAGCTGGGGGCACCTCCCCGGCGCCGCTCCGGGAGCCGTCGGCGACCGACCACGGCGCGACGGGGCGTGTGCCCCGGCGACGGCCCGCGGGCGGGAGCCCGAGGACGGGCCCGGGGCCGGCGGGCCGCGCTTCCCGGCCGCGCTGGAGGACGAACTGCGCTCGCTGTTCGGGATCGGCTCGGCGATCGTCGCCACCGGGATGCTGGTCAGCCTCGCGGCCGGCGAGGTCGGGCTGTGGGCGCTGCCGCTGTTCTGCACCCCGCTGCTGCTCGCCCAGGTCTCCTTCCGGCGGGCCGCCGCGGTACGGGCCACCACCGGGCAGACCATCGCCAGCCTGGCCCGGGCCACCGAGGTCGCCGGGTACACCCCGCACGGGCACGCGCGTCGGGTCGCGGACACGGCGTGCGCGCTCGGTCGCGAGCTGGGGCTGGGCACCCGTGAGCTCGCCCTGCTGGAGTACGCGGCGCTGATGCACGACGTCGGGCAGCTCTCCCTGGTCGAACCGGTGCCGGACGGCGCCACCGCGCTGCTGCCTGCCGTCGAGCAGCAGCGCATCGCCCGGCTCGGCAGCGAGGTGATCAGCCGCACCGGGGTGCCCCGGCAGGTCGCCGAGCAGGTCGCCCGACTGGCCGACCCCTGCCCCGGTCCGGTGGGCGGGGAGGGCCCGGTGCCGCTCGCCGCCCGGATCATCCGCGTCGCCAACGCCCACGACGACCTGCTCACCGCCGCCCGGGGGCGGGGCCTGGGCGAGGCGGTGGGGCGGCTGGAGGCGCTGGAGGTGCTGCGGCTGGGGCGCGGGCGGGTCTACGACGCCCGGGTGGTGGACGCCCTCGCCCGGGTCGGCGGGCAGGGGCGGGGCTGAGGGCCGGCCGCCGGGGTCGGGGGTCGGCGGGCAGGGTCGGGGCCCGGCGGGCAGGATCGGGGCGGGGATCGGCCGCCGAGAGCGCCGTCCTCGCGAGCGGTGTGGTGGCGCCCGCCCGGGGGCCTGCCCGCCCGCCGGGGCGCGGCGGTGCGGTCGGGGCGCGGCCGGGCGGCGCCCGTCCGGGGTTGAGGAGGTGCGCTCCGACGGGCAGGCTGGGGAGGGGCGGCCCCAACCTCGGCGGTGGGGAGCGCGGGCGGGGGCGGGCGTGGTTGGATGCGGTCGTAGCGTGGAACACCGACCCGGAGCACCGGGACCCGGGCCCCGTCGAGGACGGGACGGGCCCGGCGGCAAGGGACTTGAGCGGACGACGACGGCAGGGACGAACGTGAGGATCTTCCACCGGGCACGGCACCGGCCGTCCGCCACCTGGCGGCAGACGACCGACCGGGCCTTCACGCTGATCGGCGACGGCCGCTACGAGGACGCCGGCGCCCTGCTGGTGATGGCCGCCGACCTGGAGCCCTGGTTGTCCGACTCCTGGTTCAACCTCGCCCTGCTGCACAAGTTCCGCCGCGACTGGGAGCAGGCCCGCTCGGCCGGCCTGCGCGCCGTCGCCCTGCTCGACCGCGAGCAGGGCGCCCCCGACTGGTGGAACCTCGGCATCACCGCCACCGCCCTCCAGGACTGGCCGCTCGCCCGCCGCGCCTGGCAGGCCTACGGGCTCAAGCTGCCCGGCGGCCCCGGCGGGGACGGGCCGGTCAGCCTGGAGCTGGGCACCACCCCGGTGCGGCTGTCCCCCGACGGCGAGTCCGAGGTGGTGTGGGGCCGGCGCCTCGACCCCGCCCGGATCGAGGTGCTGTCCATCCCGCTGCCCTCCTCCGGCCGCCGCTGGGGCGAGGTCGTGCTGCACGACGGCGCCCCGCACGGCGAACGGGTCACCGACGGCGTCGCCTACCCCGTCTTCGACGAGATCGAGCTGTGGGCGCCCTCCCCGGTGCCGACCTACGTGGTGCTGCTGCAGGCCGCCACCGCCGGCGACCGGGACGCGCTGGAACGGCTGGTCGCCGACGCCGGCTACGCCGCCGAGGACTGGACCTCCTCGGTGCGGCTGCTGTGCCGCGCCTGCTCGGAGAGCCGGATGGCCGCCGACGACGGGATCGTCGCCCACCACGACCCCCACGACGACGGCGACGCCGCCCACCCCGGGCACCTCAGCCACCTCAGCCAGGGCGGCGCGGCCGGGATGTCCTGGCTGGTCGAGCGCGAGTGCGGGCTCGCCGCCCCGGCCCACCTGGTCCGCTCCCTGCTCGACCGCTGGGTCGCGGCCGCCCCCTCGACCAGGGCCTACCGGGATCTCGAAGAGGTCTGCTGATCCCGCTGAGTACCCTGGTGAGGTACGCGTAGACCTATGGGAGCGGAAGACAATGGCGGAGCAGCACGACCACCAGCACGAGCACGACGTGGAGGGGGCGGCGCCCGAGGCCCCCGCGAAGGTGATCGGTGAGGAGCCCGACCTCACCAAGGGCACCGCGCGCCCGATCACCGTGGTCGGCAATCCCGTGCTGCACCGCGAGGTCAAGGACGTCACCGCGTTCGACGCCGAACTGTCCGGGCTGATCGACGACATGTTCCAGTCGATGTACGCCGCCGAGGGTGTCGGCCTGGCCGCCAACCAGATCGGCGTCGACCTCAAGGTCTTCGTCTACGACTGCCCGGACGACGACGGCGTGCGCCACATCGGCCACGTGATCAACCCCAAGCTGGAGGAGTACCCGGCCGACCGGCGCCGTGTGCTCGACGACAGCAACGAGGGCTGCCTGTCCGTCCCGACCGCCTACGCCGAGCTGCCGCGCCCGGACTACGCGGCCGTGACCGGCGTCGACAAGGACGGCACCCCGATCCGCGTCGAGGGCACCGGCTTCTTCGCCCGCTGCCTGCTGCACGAGACCGACCACCTGTACGGCACCCTCTACATCGACAAGCTGTCGAAGCGGGACCGCAAGGACGCCCTCAAGCAGATGGCCGAGGGCACCGCGAAGTACGCGACGGTGCCGAACGAGTAACGGCTGAGCGGTAGTCGGCGAAGGCCGGTGCGGATCCTCCGCACCGGCCTTCGGCGTTTCCGGGGGGCGTATCTTCCGAAACGCATTCCCTTTTCCCGAGGGATGTTGGAGGATTTCACACTGGCCCGAGGAGCCGTCGGGGCGGTATTCGGCAGTCGTCGAAGAAATCTTCGTGAACACGTTTGCCGGGTGGCAGTTCACATGGATTCCGGCCGCTCGGTGATCACATTTCGCCAACCCCCGTACGGGGCTTGCGGAGCTCCCGCGCGGCAGCGGTAGTTTCAGGTCGCCGCAGCCCCACCAGGTGCACACGGCACTCCGGGTGAACTCCCCCCACCCGCCGTGCACCTCTGCGAATTCCCCCACATCCCCATGAACGCCCAGTCCGTGACCACTGCTGTGATGTGGAGGCAAGGCATGCGCGACGCCCTCCGGGACGAGCGCCCGACGGTGATTCCGTCGGGCGGGTACGAGGCACTTCCGTATTCCCGCCGCTGCCAGGAGATCTGGCGGCGCGGCGAACACCTGCTCATCGGCGTCAGCTCAGGAAACAGCTATTTCAGCGCCCGGCGGATCACCGAACTCGTCCGGTGGGGGCGGGAGTTCTTCGAGCGGATCGACATCGTCTACGCCGACCTGCTCGTCGGCACCCAGTTCGAGACCTTCGGCTACGCCCCCGAGCAGGCCGAGCGCCGGGCCCGCAAGGAGGTCAAGGCCACCGCCCGCCGGATCGAGCGGGGCGTCGAGGAGGCCGGCCCGCGGGGCGACGTCCGGGACGCCCGGGACGTCCGGGTGCACGCCCTCTCCTCCTTCGCCGGCGACCGCGCCTACCAGCGGCTGCACCGGCGGGCCGTCGACGCCCTGCGGACCGACCCGGAGCTCCGGGCGGCCGCCGAGGGCATGGCCCGCGGCTTCCTGGCCGCCCGGCTGGACGAGGGCCTCGCCCCCAGCGAACCCCAACTCGCCGCCGGGCTGCGCTACATCGCCGCCGAACTGCCGTTCTTCCTGGACACCCCGGCGCTGCTCGGCGTGCGCTCCTCGGTCAGCTGCTACCACCTGCAACTCCCGCTCACGCCCGTCCTGTTCGGCCGGGACGACGGCCTGCGCGCCGCGGCCGGCCAGGCGTACGCGGTGATCCGGCCGGCTGCGGCGTCCTCCGCCGTCGAGGCCGTAGAAGCCGCTGTGCCCGCGTAGTCGATCGTCCGGACTGCCGAACTTCCCCGAGGAGCAACGCCCGTGAGCACGACCGTGACCGTGACCCACCCGCCGACCACCGACATCGCCTTCCCGCTCTCCCGCCGGGGAGACGTCCTGCCCGCCGAGGCGAACCGGCTGAGGGAGGAGACCCCGATCGCCAGGGTCCGTACCCTCACCGGCGATCCGGCCTGGCTGGTCAGCAGCTACGCGCTGGCCAAGCAGGTCCTGGAGGACGAGCGGTTCAGCCTCAAGGACACCGCCAACCCCGGCGTCCCCCGCCAGTACGCGCTGACCATCCCGCCCGAGGTGGTCGACAACATGGGCAGCATCAACAGCGCCGGACTGCGCGACGCCGTCATGAGGACCCTCTCCCCGCGGGCCGACCGCGCCCTCGACGGCTGGCTCCAGGCCGAGGCCCACCGGCTGATCGACCGGCTCACCGCCCAGGGCGCCCCCGGCGAACTCCGCGACGGGTTCGCCGACCCCTACTCCGCCGCACTGCACTGCCGACTGCTCGGCATCCCGGCCGAGGACGGGCGGCGGCTGATGGCCGGCGTCGACCTCGCCTTCCTCACCAGCCCGGTGCCCTTCGCCGGTGCGGCCCCCAACTGGTACAAGGACCTCGGCCACGTGCTCGGGCGGCTGAACGCCGACCCGGAACCGGTGGACGGCCTGCTCGGCCGGTTCGCCGCGCTGCGCCGTTCCCCGGACGTCACTGACCGGGTCGGCGACGAACTGCTCGCCACCGTCGCGCTGTCGCTGTTCGGCGCGGGAGCGGTGTCGACCTCGGCGTTCCTGCTGAACGCGATCGTCTACCTGTGCGAACAACCCGAACTCGCCGACCGGCTCCGGCGGGAGCCGGCGCTGATCGGGCGCGCGGTGGACGAGTTGCTGCGGGTGAACCTGTCGATCGGCGACGCCCTGCCGCGGCTCGCGCTCGCGGACGTCCAGGTGGGCGGGGTGCTGGTGAAGGAGGGCGAGCTCGTGCTCGTCCTGGTCGAGGGCGCCAACTACGACCCGGCGGTCTTCCCGGACCCGGAGCGGATCGACTTCGACCGGCCGAGCAACCCGCACCTCGCCTTCGGCGCGGGCCGGCACTTCTGCCCGGCCTCGGCGCTCGGCCGCACCCACGCCGAGATCGCCCTCACCGCGCTCGTCGAACGGCTCCCGGGCCTGCGGCTCGCCGTTCCCGCCGACCAGCTGGCCTGGCGGCCGGGGTTCATCAAGCGGCTGCCGGAGCGGCTGCCGGTGGTGTGGTGAGCCGAGGGCCTTCGGGGCCGGTACGGACCCGTCCGTACCGGCCCCTGCGCCGTTCGGTCACACCAGGAGCCACTCCGGGCCGTACGTGAAGCGGGGGTCGGCCGGGAGCTTGACGTCGACGATCTGCTGGGCCGTGTCGCGCAGTTGGCCCATCAGGCCGATCGCGGTGCCGAGCTGGGACGGGTCGCCGCCCCAGGCGCGTTCGAGGGCGTGCAGCATGGCGCTGTAGTGCTGGTTGAAGGCGTCCAGCTGCCCGGCGGTGGGCCCGTCGGGCGAGTTGGGGTCGCCCTGGCGGGGCCAGCCGCCCTTGGGGACCCGGGCGACCGGGAAGGTGTCCGGCAGCGGGACGTCGGCGCCGGTGAACTCCCACGTCTTCGTCGTGGGGTTCTGGACGAGCTTCCGGCCGACGGCGATCTCCTGGAAGGCGTAGTAGTGGGCGAGTTCGCCCGGGGCACTGGGGAACGGGTCCTCCGGGGAGGCGGTGGTGCCCTCGCCCTGGGTCTGGATGACGTGGATCGCCGAGAGCACGTCGTCGATGGTGTTCATCGCGACGATGCTTCGGTTGGTGCCGAGCGAGAACGTCACCTGGCGCTGCCCGGTGAGCAGGTGGGCGTACGTGGGGAAGACGTTGGCGATGCGCTGGTAGAAGGCGCCGATCGTGTTGCCGTCGGAGGCGTAGGCGAGCGGGTTCTCGGGCTTCTCGATGGCGGCGAAGAGCCCGGCCGAGTCGCGGGAGAGCCCGCTGAGGTAGACCACCAGGCCCGGGTTGACGCCGCCGGGCAGCTCGCCCGGGTACTTGGGGACGGTGAGCGGGTTGGTCAGGACGACGGTGCCGCCGATGCTGGTGAGCATGTTGCAGACCAGCCCGAAGTGGAACATCTCGTCGAAGATGATCTCCTGGACGGTGTCGCCGACCGGCTGGTCGCCGTTCCGGGCGGTGATCGACCACAGGGCGGTCGAGTACGGCGGGATGGTCGACACCTCCAGCATGATCGCCCGCTGGAGGGCCTCCTTGAGCTCCTGCTCGGTCCAGTCCTCCTCCGCCATGCTCATGAGCTGGGTGATCGCGTCGCTCTCGTAGTCGAGGACTCCGGTCGTCACGGGGGACCCCTTTCGTTCGGCTGTGCGCCGGACCGTAGCGGGGTGCGGGTCGTGCGTGTGCGTGTGATGCCGGTGCGGCCCGGGAGTTCAGTCGGACGGGCGGCGCGCGGCGGTCGCCGGTGCGGGGTGGGCGCCGGTGCGGGGTGGGCGCGCGCCGCCGCCGGGCGCGGTGATCGTCAGCGCGCAGTGGCGTCGAGGGCCGGGGCGATGGCGGTGAAGGCCTGGTCGGTCAGGGCGGCCGGGTCCGCCGTGCCGTCGCTCGCGCTCCAGCACTGGAGTACGACGTCGAAGGCGGTCAGGGCCATTCCCGCGGCCATCCGGGGGCGGAGTCCGGCCGCGGCGTCCACTCCCAGGCGATCGGCGAGTTCGGCGGCCAGCTCCTCCCGCCACTGCGACTGGTGCTCCAGGAGGCGGGCGCGCAACGCGGGTGTGCCGAGGATCAGTCGGACCACGCGCAGGGTCTGCTCGGAGTGGCCGGCGCACGCGTCGACGGCGGCCCAGACGGTGTGCCGCAGGGCGGTGGAGGGGCTCTCCCCGGCGGGCCGTGCGGCGAGTTCGGCGCGCATGCCGTCGCCCAGCTCCGCGAGGAAGCGGACGACCACGTCCTCCTTGGAGGCGAAGTAGCGGAAGAACGTCCGCTTGGACATGCCGGTGGCGGCGGCGATCTCGTCGACCGTGACCGCGTCGAACCCGTGCTCGGCGAACAGGCCCAGTGCGGCCCTGGTCAGTTCGTCGGCGACGAGCCGGCGCTTGCGCTCGGCCAGGCTCGGGGCGGGGAAGGTGGTCATCCCTCGATGCTACACGCGGGGTCGTTCCTGGCGCTTGGAGTCGTACTTGACACTTGGTGACATGAGCGGCAGCGTGTGTCGTATGACGAAGCATCAAGCGTGGAGCGCCGAACGGATTCCGGACCAGGCGGGGCGACTCTTCGTCGTCACCGGCGCCAACAGCGGCCTCGGGCTGGCGACCGCCCGCGCCCTCGCCCACCGGGGCGGCCGGGTCGTCCTCGCCGTCCGCGACGAGGCCAAGGGGCGGCGCGCGGTCGCGGAGCTCACCGCCGAGCAGCCGGGGGCGTCCCTGGAAGTGCGGCGCCTCGACCTGGCCGACCTCGACTCCGTCCGAGCCTTCGCCGAGCGGCTGCGCTCCGACGGCCTCCGCCCGGACGTCCTCGTGAACAACGCGGGTGTGCTGGCCCCGCCGCGCACACTCAGCGCGCAGGGGCACGAGCTCCAGTTCGCGGCCAACCACCTCGGACACTTCGCGCTCACCGGGCTGCTGCTCGACCTGCTGGCCGGCGGGACCGACCCCCGGGTGGTCACCGTGAGTTCGGCCAACCACCGGCAGGGGCGGTTCCACTTCGACGACCTCACCGGCGAGCGCGGGTACTCGCCGATGGGGCGCTACAACCAGTCGAAGCTGGCCAATGCCGTTTTCGGCCGGGAGCTCCACCGGCGTCTCACCGTCGCAGGCAGTCCGGTCCGCAGCCTGCTCGCCCACCCCGGTTACGCGGCCACCGGCATCCAGGCGGGCTCGGTCGGCCCGGTGAAACTGCTCTTCGGCCGCCTCCTGCTCCCGCTCGCCCAGACCCCGGCCCGGGGCGCGCTGCCCCAACTCTTCGCCGCCACCGCCCCGGACGCCCTCGGCGGGCAGTTCATCGGCCCGGGCGGGATGGGAGAACTGCGCGGCGCCCCGAAGGTCGTGCGGCTCGCCCCGAGGGCGACCGACGCCGAGACGGCGCGGCGGCTCTGGGAGCTGTCGGAGCGGCTGACGGACGTCCGTTTCGCGCTCTGACGGAGCAATTTGTGCCCTGCGGGGGCGAGTCGGGCGGCGCACAGGAAGTCGGCCCCGCCGACTTCCCGTGCTGGTGGGGGATTCGGCTCCGCTGTCGGAGGGTGGGTCTAGCGTGCCTGGCAAGATCATCGGCGGGTGTGCCGGGGTCGGGCGGAGCGATCGTGCGGGGGTGCGTCCTGGTGGGCTGGTGGGAGCGGAAAGCGGAGGAGGAGCGGGCGCGGTGGGGGCTCGATCCGCTGGTGGGGGTCGGGCCGCTGCGGTTCGGGATGAGCCCCGACGAGGTCAGGGACGTCCTCGCGGAACACCCTTCCCCGGTGCAGAGCACGCAGGACCGGGTGTGCTGGCAGGGGTACCACCACGGTACGGGCGTGACCGCGATCTACGGGCCGGACGAGCGGCTGGCGGCGGTGGCGGTCGACGCGAACACCGGACCGCTGGTGCGGCTGCGAGAGGTGGAGCTGATCGCCCGGGTGCCGTCCGAGGTCCGGGCCGAGGTCCACGCGCTCGCCGGTCGGGAGGGCGTTCCGGTCGGGGTGAACTGGAGCGGCGATCCGGAGGTGGCGGCCTGGGGAGTGTCCATGGGCGCCGATCAGGAGTGGGGCACGTCGCCCGACGGGTACCTGGAGCGGCGGGACGCGATGCTCACCGGTGCCCTGCTCGTCGGCCCTGAGCTGGCCGAGAACCCGTACGGGGCCGAACCGGTGCTCGCCTGGCGCGACGTCCGCAGGCTGGAGACGAATTCCTGCTCCTGGCCGGTGACGTCCGATCAGGACCGGCCCCGCTGGGACTGGACGCCGCTGGAGCGGGTCGGCCCGCTGCGGTTCGGGATGAGCCCGCGAGAGGTGGCGGCCGCGCTGGGCGGTGAGACGCCGGCCGCCCGGCGGGGGTGGGGCTACCAGTCGATGCGGCACTACGGGGCCCGGCAGTGGATCCTGTCGGAGGACCAGTTCGACCGGGCCGGAGTGACCGCGCACTACTGGCACCAGCAGGGCTTTCCCACCCTGGCGGCCGTGACCGTGAACGGCCGCACCGGTCCGCAGCTGGAGTTCGAGGGCCTGCCGCTGATCGGCCGGACGGTCTCCGAGGTCGATGCGGCCCTCACCCGGTACGTCGAGAGCCATGACGGGACGCTGCTCATCGGCTGCGACGGAGACCTCGGGCCGGACGGCTCCGGCATGTCCGTGCGCGCCACCAGGGCCGGGGACACCGTGGTGAGCGGTGCCCGGTTCCACGCGGAGGACTGGGACGACCACGGCTGAGCCGGTGCGGTGCGGTGTGGCGTTGTGTGGTGCACGGGAAGTCGGCCCCGCCGACTTCCTGCGCACAGATGTCCTTGCCCCCGCCCGGGCGTGAACGCCGGGCGGGGGCAAGCTCTGGCTCTACCACTGGGGCATCGGCTCCAGGACGAAGCCGCGGAGCGGCACGTCATCGGTGGGCGGGCCGTAGGTGGGATCCTCCGGCGCTTCCTGCTGCCGTCGGTAGCAGGCAACCAGCTCCGCGTACCGGGGGTCGATCCACTCTTCCATTCGAGTACCTCCTGTCGGCTGGTCGGCAGGGTACGCCGCCCAGGCCGCCTTCGGCTTGTGGCAAGGGTGTTCGGGCTTCGGCATCGGCTTGATCGGGCCGTCCTTGGCGGGGGCGTGCTGGCAGCCGGCGGCGACGGTCACCAGACTGTCGTCGTCGGGAGCCCGCCACAGGTCCAGGTCGATGTCGAACCCGACCGCGCGGATGGCGGCCTGCGTGTGTCGGAGGATGTTCGGGTCGTAGTTCTCGGTGCCGTATCCCGGGCTGTGGTGGACGAAATCGCCGAAGCGCGCACACAGATCCGCGTAGGCCTCGGCGTGCTGGATGAGGGCGTGCCAGCCCTCGTCCACGATGCGGCTCGGCACGATGGCGATGTCACGGCGAAGTGCACCCGTGACGACGAACGCGATCGCCTCCCGGGTGATCCGCCTGGCCATGGGAACTCCCAGGCCCTGGTTGTTGTCGAGCACCGTCGAGGCGACGGAGCCGAAGGTCAACGGCCCCAGCAGGACATCGGCCAGGTGGGGGAGGTTTGCGCTCAGCGGCTCGGGGGGTTCGGCGGTCATCATGCTGCTCCTCGGTCGGGGCCACCCGCATCAGCCCCACAGGCTGATGCGGGTGGTGAGCTGGTCGGCGGGTACCTGGCGTGGCGGAGCGTCCGGCTCGAACAGGGGCCGCACCAGGGCCCTGCCGTCCTGGGCGCCCACCACCTCGACCAGGCGCCCGGTGGTGAGGTCTTTCCGGACCGGGCTGTTGTCGACCTGTTCCATGAGTTCCGCGTGGGTGCGGCGCCGCTTCGGGCCGGTCGATGCGGGATCCGCAGCGGACATGGAGGGCTCCCGTGAATCGGTTTGTTTCGGCGACGCACCAAATTTCGGGGGTGAAGGGCTGATTCCTACACGCTTTCCTGTTCGCGAAAGTACTCGTCGCGGACCCCTTCGATCAGTTCGCGCATGTCATCTCCGTGCAGCGCCACGGAATCGAATTCTGAGAATTTTGAAAGATAGGTACTGACATCTCTTGGATCGCGAGTGGTGATCTCCGAGTGGAACGTCTCCACCATGACCAGGCGGTCGTCATGCATGCTGAAACAGGTCATGGGGAAGTCCGGCATCCTCCTGTTCAGAGGGAGGATGCCGATGGTCACGTTGGGAAGCCGGGACAGCGACAGCAGGCGATCGAGCTGTGTGGCCATGACAGCAGGAGGGCCGATGCGCCAGCGCAGGACGTGCTCACAGATGAGGAAGCGGAACGTCCGGTGTCGATCGTAGAGGACGGCCTGCCGCTCCAATTGAGCTGCGATCGTCTTCGTCTTGGCTTCCGCCGACAGTTCGGAGTGCAGGGCGAAGACCGCCGTGACGTACTCGGCAGTCTGGAGCAAGCCGGGGATCAACTGCCCCTGGAAGAGCCGGAGAAGGGTCGTCTGGGCCTCAATGGCTTTGATGGCGTGCTGGTGCTTCCAATGGCCCATGCGGCGGAGTTCTCGCCAGGCGATCTCCTCGGTGGCAGCACCTCGGGCCGCCTTCAGGAACTCGGATTTGGCCTCACCTGATATGCCGAGCGCCGTCAGGATGAGGTCCACGTCCTGCACGCTCGGAAGGGTCTTGCCGGTTTCGATCTTCGAGAGCTTGGCCGGAGACATGGAAGCCCTGCGGGCGATGGTCTCGGCTGTCTTGTCCGAGGCGATCCGCAGCGCCCGCAGGGCCTTGCCCAGGTCCTTGTGCTGGTCTCCGCTCAACCTGCCGAGTACTCCCCGAAGGGTACGGCGGCTGCCAGGGCGATCTCCCGGTACCGCTGGTACTCGCTCAGGCGGTCGTCGGGCAGTAGTTCCGCGCCGAGGAACTGTCCCGCGTCGGTGTAGTGCATTCGGTAGACCCGGGCGTCGTCGAACAGCCAGAAGTCGTGGTCGGGCAGGCCGGCCACCTCCTGCCGGGCCGTGTCGATGATGCCGATCGACTCGCCGGCCGTGATGTTGCCGGGGTAGGAGGCCAACTCGTACCGGAGATAGTCCGAGAGGGGCGAGCGGAGGACGTGCACCCGGGCCACCTGCTTGCCCAGGTCCGTCATGGAGCGGACCCAGGGATTGTCGGAGGACTCCGGCGGCAACCCCTCGCCCGCGAGGAAGGCGGCGAATTCCTCACGCTCGTCGTCCACGTCGTAGACGGCCAGTGTTTCGAGCCGGAAGGCCGTTCGTTCGAAGGTCTCGAAGAGGCGGCCGAATTCTTCACCCTTGAGCATGGAAGTACCTCTCCAGGACGTCGGCGGGCATCAGGACCGCCGACTCGCCCGGCGGCAGGTTCAGTTGCGCAAGGCGGTCGGGGTCGGTGATCACGTGGCCCTGGGCCACGTAGTTCGTCGGTGGTTCCTGCTGCTCGATGCTTCCGGCTCTCCAGGTCGAGGGTCAAGGACCTGATCTTTCCGGAACGGGAAAGCCGTCCATCCGCCCCCGGCCGGTGTGAACACCGGCCGGGGGCAGGGGGGGTTCAGGGCCGGTGACGGGTGGTGATGGTGAGCGGGTGGGCGGTTCGGTCCGCCGTGTCGCCGAGGTAGAGGGTGACGGACCAGCGGCCGCTGCGAGCGAGGGAGTGGGCGACGCCGTTGTTGCCGCCCGGGCCGATGCAGAGGCGGAGGAAGTCCCGGTGGGCGGCGCGGACGGGGTGTCGGCGGACGTGGTCCCAGAGGACGGGGAGCGCGTGGTCGAGGCTGGGGAACACGGTCGGCAGCATGATGCCCGCGATCCCGGCCCGGACCGGCTTCACGCGGCGGCCTCGGCGGCGGGCGCGGTGATGTGGCACCAGATGAACTTGCCGATGCCGCCCCTGCGCGGGCAGCAGCCCCAGCTCTGCGCCAACTCCTGGACGAGGAACAGGCCTCGGCCGGTTTCGGAGGTGGGGGACGCCGGGTGGCGGAGCGAGGGCTTCTCGCTGTCGGCGTCGTGCACCTCGATGCGGAGGGTGGTGGGGGAGGAGAGCTGAAGGCGGACGAAGATCAGGCGGTCACGCGGGGTGCGGGTGTGGGTGACCGCGTTGGTGACGAGCTCGCTGAGGAGCAACTCGCCGGTGGGGAGGAGGTGTTCGCGGGAGGGGTGGGAGTGGAGAAAGGCGTGGAGCTCCTGGCGCGCGGCGCGGGCGGACTTCGGGTGCCGGGGCAGCCAGCAGGTCTGCTCGTCGGGGGCGGGGCAGGGGGTTTCAGGCATGGCGGTGTCACCTCTGGGATGTGCAGGTGAGAGCGACTGGAGAAGGCATGGGGATGCCCGGGGCAATGAGCCCGCCTCGATGACTCTGTGTGGCGCGACTCGCTACTCCAGGTAGCATGCACCCGTGGTGATGCAAGCTGCAAGCGAAACGAATGCAACGATGCAGAATGACTTTCGCTGGATTGACGCATCGTCACAAGGCAGACTGGGGCTGGCCAGGGAGAGGATCTGTACATGGCTGATGAGCTGAGGCCGACCGTGCGTGCTCGCCGGCTCGGCTCGGAGCTTCGCCGTCTCCGCGAAGCTGCGGGCAAGGGGACCGAAGATGCGGCGAAGGCTCTTGCCTGCTCCCGCGCCAAGATCAGCCGCATAGAGACCGGAGCATCTGGTGTCCGTCGGCTGGATCTCGGGATCTTGCTGGACCTGTACGGGGTGGCCGGGGGAGAACGCGACGCACTTGAGGTGTTGTCCAGGGAGAGCAAGAGGCGCGGTTGGTGGCACGACTACGGTGACACGATCCCGTCGGCGTACGTGGACGTTCTCGGGCTCGAAGACGACGCCCGGTACATCCGCATGTGGCAGACCATGGTCGTCCCGGGCCTGTTGCAGACAAGGCGTTACGCCCGGGCCTTGCTTGAGGCCAATCCTGCCGCCGTGCGTCCGGAACGCATCGACCAGCTGGTCGAGATCCGGATGGAGCGGAAGGAAGTCCTCGCGAAGCCGGACCCGGCTCGCTTCTGGGCGATCATCTGGGAGCCCGCGCTCAGGTGTCCGGTGGGAGGAGCGGAAGTTCATCGAGAACAGCTGACGCACCTGATGGAGACGGCGAACCTGCCTAACGTGACCCTGCAAGTGGTGCCACTGGATGTCGGCGCAACCGCGGGCGCGTGCGGCGCTTTCGTGATGTACGGCTTCTCCGATTTGCCCACTCCTGGGGCGGTGTTTCTGGAGACACTGACGAGCAGCCACTACCTGGAGCAGCAGGGCGAGCTGGACGGCTACGGGCTGGTCTTCGAGTACCTGCGATCGGCTGCTCTGGACCCGGTGAAGTCGCTGGATATGATCGCGGCGATTGCGGCGGAGACGTGACGACGAGATCAAACAAGAGGTGTGAGCGCATGACCGTGCCAGAGATCGCCGCCCGGGGTTGGTACAAGAGCAGCTACAGCGCCCAGGCGAACGAGTGCGTGGAGACCGGGCAGTTGGTTCTGGGCGGAATGGCAGTCCGCGACTCGAAGGACGCAGGTGGGCCATCCCTGCAGTTCACCGCAGATGCCTGGGCTGCCTTTGTCAGCGGGACGAAGGCTGGGGAGTTCCTGGGCGGGTAGACGAGTCTCGACGCGATTGCTCGGGTGCGGCGGAGGCCGTGCCGCTAAGCAATGGAGGGCGAGACATGGTCGCAGTGGATCTCGGGAGCGTGAGGTGGCGCAAGGGTAGCTACAGCGGTCAGGGGGGCGGCTGCGTTGAGGTTGCCGACCTCGTGGGTGCTTCTGTCGTTGGACTCAACTGGCGGAAGTCATCTTTCTCGGGCGCGCAGAGCGATTGTGTTGAGGTGGCTGATCGTGGGATCGATGTCGTGCCGGTTCGCGACTCCAAGGACCCGGACGGGCCCGTTCTGCTCTTGTCGGCTGAGGCTTGGGCGTCCTTCGTAACCGGCGTCAAGTCTGGGGAGTTTTCGGCCGGCTGATGTGACAGTGGTGGGGCCCGCGGGGGGGGGCCACAGTTCGGGCAGGTGTGGGTTTGGGTGCAGAATAAAACAGAAAGCAGGAAGATAACCCGGGC
>NZ_JBHWIV010000043.1:17292-56831 GCF_042731675.1 Kitasatospora sp. NPDC059827
TGTGGGGGTTGTGGTTGGGGGTCCTTTTGTCCGGGGTGTTTTTTGGGGGTTTTTGGGGCCGGGTTTTTGTCGCGGGGGGCCCGGGGGGGGGGGGCCACCACTGTTCGCTCAGGTGAGGTTGTCGGTCCAGAAGAACACTGTCCGCAGGACGATGCCCGGGGCGCCGGCGCCGAAGGCGAGGACCATGGCCTGGCCGACGGCCACATCCGTGGGGTCGATGGCCTGGGACCAGGTGACCTTGGCGTGGAGGCCCGGGATGCTGCTGCCCGGGGCGTAGGAACGGAACGAGCCCTGGGCATGGGCGATGACGGCGCCGTTGCGGTGCAGTTCGGCCTTGCGCAGGCTGGTGGCGCGGAGTTCGTAGCTGCGGTCGCCCACCGTCGCCGTGCGGGTGCGGGACTTCCGGGTGGTCGGGATGTTGCTCCCGTTGACGTTCATCGCGCCGTGGTCGCGGTCGGGCACCACGGTGACGGTGGGCATCCCCGCCCCCTGCACCCGGGCCACGACGGACGGCCAGCGGTCATGACTGATCTGTATCGGTCCGAACGGGCCGTCGATCACACGTTGTTGGAGCTTGGACATGCCTGGGCTACCCCCGTACGCCTGGAACCGAGAACAGCGGGGCTGCCGTGACGGCAGCCCCGCTGTGTCCCGCTGTTTGAGCCGAAGGATATTCGACTTAGAAGTCGTCGTCGAAGGAGACCGAGCCCTCGACCGCGACCTGATACGCCGACACGCGGCGCTCGAAGAAGTTGGTCAGCTCCTGGACGTTCTGGAGCTCCATGAAGCCGAACGGGTTGGTCGACCCGTACCGGATCGGCATCCCGAGCCGTGCGAGGCGCTGGTCCGCGACGGCCTGGAGGTACTCGCGCATCGAGGCGGTGTTCATGCCGGGCAGGCCGTCGCCGCACAGGTCCTGGGCGAACTGGAGCTCGGCCTCGACGGCCTCCTCCAGCATCTCGGTGACCTGCTTGGCCATCTCGTCGTCGAAGAGGTCGGGCTCCTCCTCGCGGACGGTGTCGACCACGGAGAACGCGAAGTCCATGTGCATGGACTCGTCGCGGAACACCCAGTTGGTGCCGGTGGCCAGGCCGTGCAGTAGACCGCGCGACCGGAACCAGTACACGTACGCGAAGGCGCCGTAGAAGAACAGGCCCTCGACGCAGGCCGCGAAGCAGATCAGGTTCAGGAGGAACGCGCGGCGGTCCTCCTTGGTCTGCAGCGAGTCGATGTGGTCGACCGCGTTCATGTACTTGAAGCAGAACTGGGCCTTCTGGTGGATGGAGGGGATGTTCTCCACCGCGGCGAAGGCCGCGTTGCGGTCCTCCGGATCCGGAAGGTAGGTGTCCAGCAGCGTCAGGTAGAACTGGACGTGCACGGCCTCCTCGAACAGCTGGCGCGACAGGTAGAGCCGCGCCTCCGGGGAGTTGATGTGCTTGTAGAGGCTCAGCACCACGTTGTTCGCGACGATCGAGTCACCGGTCGCGAAGAACGCCACCAGGCGGCCGATCATGTGGCGCTCGCCCTCACTCAGCTTCGCCAGGTCGGCGACGTCCGAGTGCAGGTCCACCTCCTCGACGGTCCAGGTGTTCTTGATCGCGTCGCGGTACCGGTCGTAGAACGACGGGTAGCGCATCGGGCGCAGGGTCAGCTCGAAGCCGGGGTCGAGCAGCATCTTCTGGCGATCGTCGGACATTACTGGCAGGCCTCGCAGGACTCGGGGTTCTCCAGGGAGCAGGCCAGTGCGGCCTCTTCCTCGGGGGTGAGGGTCGGGGTGTTCACCGGCACCGGCGTACCAGCGGCGGTGCGGGCGGCACCCGAGGCGGCCTGGGCGATCCGGGTCGCGGGGCGCGAGCGCAGGTAGTAGGTGGTCTTGAGACCGACCTTCCACGCGTAGGCGTACATCGAGCTGAGCTTGCCGATGGTCGGCGCCGCCATGAACAGGTTCAGCGACTGGCTCTGGTCCAGGTACGGCATGCGGGCCGCGGCCAGGTCGATCAGGGCGCGCTGCGGCAGCTCCCACGCGGTGCGGTACAGCGACCGGACCTGCTCCGGCAGCCAACCGAGCTCCTGGACGGAGCCGTTGGCGTCGCGCAGGGCGTCGCGGGTCTGCTGGTCCCAGACGCCGAGCTCCTTGAGCTCGCGCACCAGGTACGGGTTGACCTGGAGGAACTCGCCCGAGAGGGTCTCGCGCTTGAACAGGTTGGACACCTGCGGCTCGATGCACTCGTAGACGCCGGCGATGGAGGCGATGGTCGCGGTCGGGGCGATCGCGAGCAGCAGCGAGTTGCGCAGGCCGGTCTCGGCGATGCGGGCGCGCAGCGCCGTCCAGCGGTCGGTCCACTCCGGGGCGGCGCTCGGGAAGTGGTCGATGTGCAGTTCGCCGCGGGCGGCGCGGGTCTCGCCGTAGGCCTCGTGGCGGCCGAGCTGCTCGGCCAGGTCGGCGGAGCGCTCGTAGGCGGTGAGCATGATGCGCTCGGCGATCAGCGTGGACAGCCGGGCGGCCTCGGCGGAGTCGAAGTCGATCCGCAGCTTGAAGAAGACGTCCTGGAGGCCCATCACGCCGAGGCCGACCGGCCGCCAGCGGGAGTTGGAGGTGCCGGCCTCGGTGGTCGGGTAGAAGTTGATGTCCACCACGCGGTCGAGGAAGGTCACGGCGGTGCGGACGGTGGCGTCGAGGCGCTCCCAGTCCATGGCGCCGAGCAGGTCCTCGACGGACGCGCCCTCGGCCACGTGCGCGCCGAGGTTGACCGAGCCCAGGTTGCAGACGGCGGTCTCGGAGTCGTCCGTGACCTCCAGGATCTCGGTGCACAGGTTGGAGGAGTGCACCGTGCGGCCGGGCAGCGCGGTCTGGTTGGCGGCGCGGTTGGAGGCGTCCTTGAAGGTCATCCAGCCGTTGCCGGTCTGCGCGAGGGTGCGCATCATGCGGGCGTAGAGGGTCTGCGCCGGGATGGTGCGGACGGCCTTGCCGGCCAGCTCGGCCTTGAGGTAGGCCTCGTCGAAGTCGGCGCCCCACAGGTCGACCAGCTCGGGGACGTCGGCGGGGGAGAACAGCGACCAGTCGGCGTTGGCGTTCACGCGGCGCATGAACTCGTCCGGGATCCAGTGGGCCAGGTTGAGGTTGTGCGTGCGGCGCGCCTCCTCACCGGTGTTGTCGCGGAGCTCCAGGAACTCCTCGATGTCGGCGTGCCAGGTCTCCAGGTAGACGCAGGCCGCGCCCTTGCGGCGGCCGCCCTGGTTGACGGCGGCGACCGAGGAGTCGAGGGTGCGCAGGAACGGGACGATGCCGTTGGACTTGCCGTTGGTGCCGCGGATCAGGCTGCCGCGCGAGCGGATGCGCGAGTAGGACAGGCCGATGCCGCCGGCGTGCTTGGAGAGGCGGGCGATCTGCGCGTAGCGGTTGTAGATCGAGTCCAGGTTGTCCAGCGGCGAGTCCAGCAGGTAGCAGCTGGACATCTGCGGGTGCCGGGTGCCGGAGTTGAAGAGCGTCGGCGAGGAGGTCAGGTACTCCAGGCGGCTCATCAGGCCGTACAGCTCGGACACCTCGCGCACCGACTGCTCGGAGTCGCCGACCGCCAGGCCGCAGGCGACGCGGAGCAGGAAGTGCTGCGGGGTCTCGATCACCTTGCGGGTGATCGGGTGGCGCAGCAGGTAGCGGGACTGGACGGTGCGCAGGCCGAAGTACTCGAAGCGGTCGTCGCCCTTGGCGTCGACGAGCGCGTTCAGGGCGTCGGCGTGCTTGGCGACGAAGGCCGCGGTGGTGTCGCCGATCAGGCCCTCGGCGTGGCCGACGGCGATCGAGGCGGAGAAGGAGGTCGAGCCCTGGCTGTTCGCCTCGTCGACGATCTCCAGGGCGAGCAGGCGGGCGGCCAGCTTCGAGTACTGGGGGTCCTCGGCGATCATCGACGCGGCGGCGTCCACGGCCAGACCGCGCAGCTCGGCGAAGTCCGAGCCGGCGTGGCGGCCGCGCAGCGCGGCGGCGGCGACATGGCCGGGGTCGACCTCGGTGAGGTCGGCGCTGCGGTCGGTGAGCAGCCGCAGGAGAGCACCGCCGGGGTCGGAGACCGTCGGGTCGGTGAAGGCGGTACCGGAGCCCTGGGCGGGCAGGGTGACTGAGGCAGCGGTGGTCAAGGCGCTCTCTCCTGGCGGCGATCGTGCGGCGGTGATCGGGGTCACCCGGGCCGATCTGGGCAGGGGAGCACGGCGCGAACGCAAAAAGCGTCGCGCGAGGTGTCTCCCCGGCCCGCCCGCGAGGCCCGGAGGGGTGGTGCTGGTGCTTGGCGCGGCCTCTGCGGGAGGGCCGTGGCGCACGCTGTTCGGCAGGTACTCGGACTCGCGGTACGGCTGCTGGAGCCGCCCGCACACCGCTGCGGGGCAGTCCCGGATTCCCACCGGGTTCCCCTGCATCGACAGCAGAAGCGAGCATACATGTAGTGGTGTCTCCTCGATGCGACACCACATGTAGTACGGCGTGGTGTGTTGTCGCGATGACGGGTTGTGCCCGGGCCGGTGGCGGTTCGTGGGCGTCCGAGGCCCGGAACCACGCTCCGGACGTGTCGCGGCCGCCCGCCGGACACCCCGGATCCGGGTGCCGGACACCCGGGCCCGGCGCGTCGGGCGTCCTGGTTTCGATACGGAACGGTCACCGGGCCGAGGGACGGTGCGGGTGATGCCCTACGATCTGGGCGCATGAGCGACGGAACTGGTGTACCTGGGCACGGGCCGCAGGGGACGCCTCCCGCCGGGCCGGGGGGCGCACAGAATCAGCAGCCGGTGGGGCCGGGTCCGGTGCCGCCGCCGGGCGGTGGTTTCGGCCCGCCGCCGGCCTCGTACGGACCGGTGGCGCCGGCGGCGCAGCCGTTCTCCCAGCCCGTCCCGCCGGTGCCCCAGCCGGCGCCCCAGCCGGTTCAGCCGCCGGCTGCGCAGCCGCAGTGGCAGCAGGCCCCGCAGCAGCCGGGTCCCCCGCAGCAGCCGGGTCCCCCGCAGCAGGCGGTTCCCGCACAGCAGCCGGTCGCGCCGCAGCGGCCGGTGCCGCCGCAGCGCGTCGAGCCGGACTGGGCGGCGCTGGCGGACCGCAACGAGGCCGACGGCAGGCGCAAGCGCCGGGTGAGGATCATCGGCGGCGCGGTGGCCGTCGTCCTGGTGGGTGGTCTGGCCGCGGGCGGCGTGCTGCTGTTCGGCAAGAAGGACGACCCGGCCAAGCCCGGTGGCGGTGCGGTCGCGTCCGCGTCCGTCTCGGGCAAGCCGACCCCCGGCCCGTCGAACGGCGGCCCGTCGACCCCCGGACCGTCGAACGGCGGTGCGACCGCGGGAGGGCAGCCGGACGACCCGTCGAAGCCGATCTGGGAGGTCGCCACCGACCCGGCGCCGCAGGACGCGGGGGCGCTGTTCTCCGCGCTGCAGGTGACGGTCAACGGCGTGTCCTGGAACCGGACCGTGGTCGCGCTGGACCAGCCCTGCTGGGACGGCAACTCCACCACCGGCGGGCTCGGCAAGGTCCTCGGCGACCAGGGCTGCCAGAAGGTGCTCCGGGCGACGTACGTCTCCGGCGACAGCGCGGTGACCGTCGGCGTCGCGGTCTTCGACCACAGGATCCAGGCCGAGACGGCGATGAAGAACTACGCCGGGCAGCTCAAGGGCCTGCCCGCGCCGGGCGCCCCGGCGTTCTGCGCCAACCCCGGCTGCACCGGCACGCACAGCAGCCTGGGCCGGTACGCCTACTTCACCGTCGAGGGCTCGGCGAAGGGCGGCAACGCCCCTGACGCCGCCGCGACCGCGGCGTCCGCCGGGTTCGCCGAGCACGTGAAGGGCCAGCTGCTCCAGCGGGCCAAGGCGGCGGGCTCGGCCACGCCGGGCTCGCAGGGCACTCCGGCGGCCGCCGCGACCGGCTGACCCGCGGTGACACCCCGGTCCCGGCGGACCCGTTCGCCGGGACCGGGGGAGTGTGGCAGGCTCTCGTCGGAGTCATTCGTACGCGTGTTCCGGTTGCGTCCGCGGGGGTCGGCGCCGGCGAGAAACCGGAGGAGCGGTCGTGGCCCTGCCCAGAGTCCTGCGCGGTAGGCCGGCCGTGCTGGCCGCGGCCGGCATCGTGGTCGCCGCCGGCAGTCTCGTGCTGCTGGACCGCGACGACCGGACCGACGTCGGACCGCCCGTCCGGGTGCCGGTGTCGGTCGGCGCCCCCGGCCGCACCCTGCCGCCGGACGTGGGCCGGGACCTGCTGGCCCGGGACCCGCAGGCCTCGCCGAACGCCCGTGCCGTCCAGCAGTTCCTCGCGGACCTGGAGGCCCAGGCCCGCACCGGGCACAGCGGCGGCACGGTGATCGGCCAGCACGTCGAGGCGCACAACGAGCGCAACAACCCCGAGTACGGCGACTACCGGGGCACCAAGCAGGTCGGTTACTACTACAAGAAGGCCGCCGACATCACCGGCCGGCTGCCCGGCTTCATGGAGACCGACCTCGGCCCCGGCTACGGCCAGAACGCCTGGGGCGTCGGCAACCCGCGCTCCTACTCGGCCGGCCGCTGGCCCACCTGCCGCACCGGCTGGCAGTACACCGACGACGCCGTCGACCTGATGACCGCCGTCTGGTCCGGCCACCCGCGCGCCGACGACGGCACCTACGACGCCTCCGGCGTCCAGCAGAACTGCGACGGCAGCACCACCGAACTCCCGGACAACGGCGGGGCCCCGGCCGGGATCGTCGGCATGTCCTTCCACGAGCCCTACCCCGGGTCCGCCGTCAAGTCCTTCGACCGGGTGCTCTGTTCGAACTCCCCGGCGGCCAAGGACCCGGGCTGGTTCGGCCGGGTCGTGGACGCCGGGGGCGACACCCCCGAGTACCGCGCACTGGTCACCGACCTGTCCTACCTGGCCGACCACCTGGAGTACCTGGCCGCCCACGACGTGCCGGTGCTGCTGCGCCCCTACCACGAGATGAACGTCCGGGACTGCGCCAGCCGGTTCTGGTGGGCGGGCCAGAAGCCGGCCGACTACCAGGCGCTGTGGCGGATCACCTACAAGTACCTGGTGGAGACCAGGGGCCTGCACAACCTGCTGTTCGTCTGGACACCGGTCTCCTGGGACGGCGCCCCGGGCGTGGACCCGTGGGACTACTACCCGGGCTCCCAGTACGTCGACGTGGTCGGGGTGGACGACTACAGCGGCAGTCCGGCGCACCCGATCGGCACCGGCGAGGTCTGGACCAAGCGCTACTACGACGGGCTCGCCGCCTACCGCAAGCCGAGGATGCTCGCCGAGTCCTTCGCCGTGCCGGTCAACTCCCGCCAGCCGGACACCCTCAGCCGCACCCCCTGGACGATCTGGACGGTCTGGGGGCAGTCCCTCACCTCCGACAACCTGGCCCCGGACCAGCCGCGCAACTCCGGAGCGGACGTCAACGCCACCTACCACAGCCCGTTGGCGATCACCGGCGGCTCCGGACCGTCCGGCGGGAGCATCGACTGGGGCGGGCTGCACGTCCGCTGATCGGGTCCGGATCGGTTGAACGGGCGGAATTCCGGGTCCGTTGTGCCGTGTGGCATCCTGTGGCGGCGAAGCCCGAGGGCTCGGTGAACGGTCGGGAGAGGACCGAAGGGGCGGGGGTACGGGGATGACACAGGCACGTCCGATACGCGGGGCCGGTGGCCTGGCGGTCGGTTGGGGCGTGGTGCTGCTCGGCTGGGCGGCCTACAACTGCTTCGGGCAGGTCGGCTTCGCGACCTACCTCAAGGGCATCTTCTACTACGGCGGGACCTCGGTGGACGCCGAGACCGGAAGCCTCAACTACGGCCTGCTGTACCTGGCCGCGGGCATCCTGCTGCTGCGCGGGCGCTCCTGGGCGCTCGGGGTGGCGGCGGGCGTGGCACTGGTCGAGGGCTACAACCGGGTGCGCAGCCTGACCGGCGCGCTGCTGGACGAACCGCAGCGGCAGTGGTTCACGGGGACGACCGAGGGCGGACTCAAGCTCGCCACCTTCGCGCTCGGCGTGGTCGTCACCGCGACGCTGATCGTGCTGCTCGCCCGCTCCAAGTGGCGGGAGCAGCCGGAGGGTTCCCCGGCCGGGACGCCCTGGCCGCTCGCGCAGAGCGCGGTTCCGTCCGCGCCGCTGCCGTCCGCGCCGTTGCCGGGTCCGTACGGAGTGCCGCAGCCGGGGCAGCCGCAGCCCGGGTGGTCGGCCCAGCCGCCGGCTCAGCCGGTGTGGTACCAGCAGCCGCAGCAACAACTGCCGCAGCCGCAGCCGCAGCCGCAGCCGCAGCCCGCCGCCTGGCCGCCTGCGCAGCCCCAGCCGGTGCCGCCCGGGCCGGGTCCGTACGCCCAGCAGCCGCCCCAGGCGGCGCCGACGTACCAGCCGACCGCGCTCCAGCAGCAGTGGCCCGCCGCCCCGCCCGTGCCCGCCCCGCCCGTGCCCGGCCCGCAGGGCGCCGGCCAGGTGGCCCCCGGCCCGGTCGTGCCGCCGCCCGCGGACGCGCCGCCGGCCGCAGAAGCGCCCCCGGCCCCGCACCCGCCGCAGGCCTGACCGACCGCCCGGACCGACCGACACCAGACGAGGAACGACTTCCGCCATGACGTCCACAGCCCCTGCGCGGACGGTGCTCACCACGTCCCGCGAGGCCGCCCGGCTCGCCGAGCGACAGATGTCCTGGAAGCCCCGGGTGCTGCCGTTCTACACCGCCTTCGCGATCATTTTTACCTTCTCGATCTGGGCGTACGTGCCCAACCCGACCCCGCTCGGCTGGGCGATCACCATCCTGTGGGGCATGCCGGTGTTCGGCGTGCTGATCGGCTTCCAGGGGGTGCTGATGGTCCGCCGACGGCTGCGGCAGGTGGATCGGATGACCCCGCCCGCGCCGGCCGAGGACGACTTCCTGATCGTGCTGGTGCCGACCATCGGCCGGCACGACACCTACCCGGCGCTGGAGCGCTCGGTGCTCTCGTACGTCGAGCACCTGCCGTCGTACTTCCCCTGGATGAGGGTGGACATCCTCACCGAGGAGGGCTGCGCCGCCGCCGAGAAGATCGACGAGCTGGCCGAACGCCACCCGCTGATCCGGGTGGTGACCGTGCCGAAGGCGTACGAGACGGCCAACGGCACCAAGTTCAAGGCCCGCGCCAACCACTACTCGCACGAGCTGCGGATCGAGGAGGGCGAGGCGCAGGACGACGTCTGGGTGCTGCACATGGACGACGACACCGGCGTCGGGCCGGACACCGCCGCCGCCGTCGCCCAGTTCGTCAACCGGCAGCGCCGGGCCGGGGACGACGCCAAGCACATGGCGCAGGGCATCCTGACGTACCCCCGGGAGAACGCCGTCTCCACCTTCACCTGGCTCGCCGACGCGATCCGCCCGGCCGACGACATCGCCCGTTTCCGGGCGATGACCGGCACCGGCACCCCGATCGCCGGCGTGCACGGCGAGCTGCTGATCGTGCGCTCCTCGGTGGAGGCCACCATCGGCTGGGACTTCGGGCCGAAGACCATCGTCGAGGACGCCCAGATGGCGCTGAACTTCTGCCAGCGCTACCCGGGCCGCAGCGACTGGTTCAACGGGCGCTGCTACGGCGCCTCGCCGGCCGGCGTCAAGGACTTCCTCAAGCAGCGCGAGCGCTGGGCCTGGGGCCTGGTCGCGCTCTGCTTCAACCGGACCATCCCGCTGCGGTACCGGCTGTTCATCGGGATGGGCATGGTCAGCTGGGTGCTCGGCCCGCTGCAGCACGTCGGCTTGGTGCTGATGGTCGCCTGGTTCACCGGTACCTGGAACACCTCGCCGGTCACCCAGTCCGTGGTGCTGCTGTGGGCGATCAACTTCGCCTACGTGATCTGGACCTACTGGGAGGGGCTGCGGCTGAACGTGGTCGCCTCGGCCAACCACCGGCGCAAGTGGTGGGAGCCGATCGTCGTGGTGGCCTGCATCCCGGTGTTCTCCTTCCTGGAGGGCTGGGGCGGGCTGCGGGGGCTGATCAAGTTCCTCAAGCGCGAGGAGAACAAGTTCGTCGTCATCGCCAAACCGGCCTGATCGGAAGTCACGACCGTTGAAGCGCCCCGCCATCTTCATCCTGCCGACCGTCGTCGTCGCCGTCGCCGTGGCCGTCCCCGTGGTGTGGGGGGACCACCCGATCCGGTTCGACCACCAGCGGCCCACCACCGTCCACCTCGCCGCCCCCACCGAGCAGGGCCGGGTCTGGGGCTTCGGCAAGGACGCGCCGCCGGTCGAGGACACCGGCCCCAAGGTGGCCCGCCCGTGGACCAAGGGGAGCCCCGAGTGGGGCGTGCAGGTGTACTGGCTGGACGACCCGGCGGACCCGGACAACTTCGTCCAGGGCAAGGTCGACCGCATCGTCAAGTACGTGGTCGGGCTGAACGCCAACTCCCTGTCGGTGACGTTCCCGTACTACACCACGGGTACCAAGTCGAACGCCGTCGCCGCCCGGCCGACCTCGCCCACCCCGGAGCGCCTCGCCCTGCTGCTGGACGCCGCCCACCGGGCCGGTCTGCGCACCACCGTGCGTCCGCTCATGGACGAGGACGTGTTCGACTACGTCCACACCCTCAAGTGGCGCGGCAACATCACGCCGACCGACCGGGACGCCTGGTTCGCCAGCTACGCCGCCTTCCTGGCGCCGTACCTGAAGACCGCCCAGGAGCACTCCGCGGCGGAGTTCACCCTCGGCACCGAGTTCAACTCGCTGGAGGGCGACCCGCGCTGGCAGGGACTGGTCGACGAGGCCAGGAAGACCTTCCACGGCGAGCTGGCGTACGACGCGAACTTCGACAACTGGTCCAAGGGCCCGATCGCGGTACCCGTCGACGGGACGGGCGCGGACGCCTACCCGCCGGCCAAGAACTCCGACGACGACGCCCCGATCGCCGACCTGAAGGCCAGCTGGAACGCCTGGCTCGACAAGCGCGGCACGGGGCCGCAGCCGACCACCAAGCTCACCGAGGTGGGCATCCCGGCGCAGAAGGGCGCGTACAAGACGCCCGGTGAGTACTACAAGAAGACCGAGGTGAACGAGGCCGTCCAGGCCACCTGGTTCACCGCGGTCTGCCAGGTCGCCCAGGAGCGCAAGCTGAGCGGCGTCTACTTCTGGTCGCTGTACTTCGGCATCGACCCGACCCTGCCGGTCACCCCGGACACCCCGCGGATGGACTACGCCGGGCGCCCGGGCTCCGAGAAGGCGATCCGCGACTGCTTCGCGCAGACCTACCAGGTCCCGCAGCCGTAGCGGGCCCGCTACGGCTGGGGCTCGGCGGGGTGCTCGCCGGCGCCCGGGGTCCCCTTGGGGGTCGGCGTCCGGGCCGGCTTGGCCGGGGTCGGACGGCCCGTCGGCCGGGTGCTCGCCGTGGGCGTGGGCGTGGGCGTGGGGGTGGGCGTCGGGGTGGAGCTCGGCGTCGGGGTCGGCGTCGGCGTCGGGGTGGCCGCCGGCGCGGCCGGGGACTGCGGCTGGGCCCCGGACAGCCCGTCCGCGATCTGCTTCTCCAGCCACGGGGTCACGAACCGCATGCCGGCCGGGGTCAGGTGCACCCCGTCGTTGGCCGGGGTGACCCAGTGGCCGTCCTTGTCCTTCCACACGCAGGTGTCGTACGGGCAGTAGAAGGTGTCGAGGTCGACCAGCCGGACGGTGCCGCCGGCGGCCTTCACGAAGTCGCCGACCTGCTGGTTGTAGCAGGTGCCCCAGGCCTTGCCGATGGCGCCGTTCTCGACGCGTTCGTTCATCAGCAGCACCCGGGCGGCGGGCGCCCGCCGGTGGACCTGCTCGACGGCCTGGGTGAGCTCGGTGCGGTACCGGCTGCGGTAGTCGTCGTCGCAGGGGTTGAGCCAGGTGCCGTCCAGGTACTGCTCGGCGGCGTCCCAGCCGAGGTGGATCACCACGGCCTCCGGCGCGGTGGCGGCGACCTGGCGGTCCCACTCGGCGGCCCGGTTCCGGCAGTCGGAACTGGTCTCGAACTCCGTCCCGGAGACGGTGCGCACCTTGTCCGGGTCGAACACCCCGCAGCCGCTGATGCCGCCGTCGACCACCCGGTAGCCGTCGCCGTCCCGGTACAGCCCGGTGGCGAGGTCCTGGGCGAAGGAGTCGCCGAGCACCAGGACCATCGGCCTGCCGCTCGGCCCGGACCGCATGTTGTGGGTGACCCAGGCCGGCAGGTACCAGGCCCCGGCGGTGGCCACCGCGGCGGTGACGGCCAGCAGCGGGACGGCCGGGAGGGCCCGCCAGCGCAGCACCCGCAGCTTCTCGGTCGCGGTGTGCAGCAGCCAGGCCAGCACCCAGGAGACCGGGCCGCCGATCAGCAGCAGCTTCTGCGGCGAGATGTCGTCGACGAAGTGCTGCAGCAGCCAGTACACCGGCAGATGGAGCAGGTAGAGGCTGTACGAGATGGTGCCGGTGAGCCGCAGCGGGGGAAGCGACAGCAGCCGCACCAGGGGCCCGCGGTCGTGGCAGAGCGAGGCGGTCAGCACGGCGGCGAGCGCCGCGACGAGCGCCAGTCCGCCCTGGTAGAGCCAGGGTTCGTGGTAGCTGCCGACGGACAGGCTGGCCCAGACCAGGCCGCCGAGGGCCGCCGTGCCGACCAGGGTGGGCAGGGCGGCGCCGCCGCGGCGGGCCGAACGGGGGCCGTCGGCGGCGGCGCGGGCCTTGCGGCGCAGCCACAGGTGGACCCCGAAGGCGGCGGTGGCGCCGGCCGCGAAGCCGACGGCGCGGGTCTCGGTGCCGAGGTAGAGGCGGTCGCTGTTGCCGCCGTTCCACATCAGCGGGGCGACGAGCGCGGAGGCCGCGAACAGGACGGCGGTGACGATGCCGGTGGCGCGCAGCGAGCGGCGGCACAGGCCGAAGACCATCAGCAGCAGCAGCGGCCAGACCGCGTAGAACTGCTCGGTGATGCTGAGCGACCACATGGCCGCCAGCGGGTCGATCGAGGCGAAGTGCTGCCAGTAGGCGTCACCGCGGGACAGCTGGGCCCAGTTGGCGACCTGGGCGAGCGTGGCGAGCGCCTGCGGGCGCAGGTCCCGGACGTCCCGGAGCGGGCTGACCAGGGCGGACAGCCCGACGACCAGGATGATGGTGGCGAGCAGTCCGGGCAGCAGCCGCTTGGCGCGGCGGCGGTAGAAGACGCCGAGCCGGATGCCGTCGGTGCGGTCCAGCTCGCGGATCAGCACCAGGCTGACCAGGAAGCCGGAGAGCACGAAGAAGACGTCCACGCCGAACAGGCCGTTCTGGAACCAGTCGGTGTGGTAGAGCAGCACGGAGGCGATCGCGAGGCCGCGCAGCCCGTCGACAGCCTTGAAACGGACCGACGGCGGCAGCGGGCCGCGGGGTGCGGGGACGGGTGCGGGGATCGCGTAGCGGCTGGAGGCCGGGGCCTCGATGCCCCGTGCCTCGCGCATGTCCTGGAGCGTCGGGCCGCTTCCGGGCGTGCTGGGGCCGGGCCCGTCGTCCATGTGGTGCGTCCCCCCGGTCGATCGACTGTCGCGACCTGTCGACGACATGTCTTGATCTGTGGTTTATATCAAAAGACGCCTGTTGATCGTCTGCCCGTCACCGGGGTGGGGGAGGGGCCGGTGAACTGCCGCCGGGCCGTCAGAACGCCATGGTGTAGACCATCAGGTCCATCCCCGGGTACGGCGCCCAGTCCCGCTCGGGGGTGCGGCGGAAGCCGACCCGCTCGTAGACGCGGTGGGCGGCGGTCATCTCGGGGCGGGTGGAGAAGGCCATGCCGGTCAGGCCGAGTTCGCGGGTGCGGGCGACGCAGGCGCGGACCAGGGCCTCGCCGACGCCGCGGCCGCGGGAGGCGGCGGCGGTGGCGAGCATCCGGATCTCGCCCTCCTGCGGGGTGGCGATGTCGGCCCACTCGGTGCCGCCGACGGCGAAGGTCACGCAGCCGAGGACCTGCTCGTCGGCCGTGTCGGTGGCGACCAGGAGCTCGGCCTCGCGGGAGCGCCGCCCGGCGTCGCGGAGCAGCTCGACGTAGCCGCTGGTGGGCTTGGTGTAGCCGTCGCCGACGAAGGCCTCGACGGTGATCCGGCCGGCGTCTTCGAGGTCCCGGGGGAGGGCGTGGCGGATGAGGTAGTCCATCGGGCCAGTGTGCCGGAGCCCGGTACGGCGATGGGCCCGGGGGTCGGGCGGAGCGGCAGGTCAGCGGCGGCGGCGGGAGCGTCGGCGGCGTCGGCGCGGGCCGCGGCCGGGGCCGGGGCGCCGTGCAGCCGGTCGGCGCGGTGCGGGTCGGCGGGGTAGCCGCCGGGGCGGTGGTAGTTGTCGCGGCCGGCCGCGGGGCCGCGGGAGAGTTCGCGGCCGATCAGGGTGCCGAGCAGGCCGAAGCCGCCGACCGCGCCGACCAGGGCGAGTGCGCTTGCGAGGGTGCCGGGTTCCATGGCCACCACTGTGGCCGGGCGGCGCCGGGGCCGACGAGTGGCAGGAACGCCGGGTTGCCTCGAAATCCTGCCAGCCGGGGGCTTCCCGGCGCCCGGCCCGGCGGGGCATCCTGGGCGGCATGCTGAGGAACGTGGTCGCGGTGGTGCTGGAGGAGGTCCACCCCTTCGAACTGGGCGTGGCCTGCGAGGTGTTCGGCCTGGACCGCACCGCGGACGGGCTGCCCGGCTACGACTTCGCGCTGGCCGGCGCCCACCCCGGGCCGCACGCCACCCACTCCGGGTTCACGGTGGACGTCCCGTACGGCCCGGAGCGGCTCGCCGACGCCGACCTGGCGGTGGTCACCGCCTCGGGGATCCGCGACGCCTACCCGGAGCCGCTGCTGGCGGCGCTGCGCGCGGTGGTGGCGCGCGGCGGCCGGGTGCTGTCCATCTGCAGCGGCGCGTTCGTGCTGGGCGCCGCCGGGCTGCTGGACGGCCGCCGCTCCACCACCCACTGGCGCTACACCGACGACCTGGCCGACCGGTTCCCGGGGACGGCGGTGCAGCCGGACGTGCTGTACGTGGACGACGACCCGGTGGTCACCTCGGCCGGTACGGCGGCCGGCATCGACGCCTGCCTGCACCTGGTGCGCAAGTTCCAGGGCGCCGAGGTGGCCCGGGGGATCGCCCGCCGGATGGTGGTGGCGCCGCACCGGGAGGGCGGGCAGGCGCAGTTCGTGAACCGCCCGCTGCCGGAGGGCGGCGGCGACTCGCTGGCCCCGCTGCTGGACTGGATGCGCCACCACCCGGACCAGGAGGCGACCGTCGAGCAACTGGCCGCCCGGGCGCACATGTCGCCGCGCACCTTCGCCCGGCGCTTCCAGCAGGAGACCGGCACCACCCCGCACCGCTGGCTGGTGGGGCAGCGGGTGCTGCTGGCCCAGCGGCTGCTGGAGTCCACCACCGAGTCGGTGGACGCGATCGCGGCCCGCTGCGGCTTCGGCAACGCGGCGGCGCTGCGGCACCACTTCGGGCGGCGGCTGGGCACCACGCCGCTGGCCTACCGCCGCTGCTTCGCCGATCCGGCGGTCGCGCAGCAGTGACCCGACGGCCGACGGTCCGTCAGTTGTCGCCGCCCGTCAGTTGTCCCCGCCCGTCAGGTGGTCGACGCCGTTCCAGCGGTCCGGCCGCAGCCGCCCGTCCTGGGCCCGCCACAGGCTGGTGGAGCAGTTGTGCACCGCCCCGAGCTCGGTGAGCTGCTGCTCGGTGAGCCGGTCCAGCGCGTAGCGCAGCATCAGCACCGTGCAGTCGTGGGCGACCAGCAGGACGGGCCGGCCGGCCTCCTCCTCGCAGACGTCCCGCAGCAGGCTGCGCACCCGCAGGGCGACGTCGGCCCAGGACTCGCCGCCGGGCGGGCGGTAGTACAGCTCGCCCATCTTGCGCCGCCGGGCGGCCTCCTCCGGGTGCTTGGCCTCGATGGCGGCCTTGGGCAGCATCTCCAGGATGCCGAGCTCGCGGTCGCGCAGCCGCTCGTCGTAGCGGACGGCCAGGGTGACGGGCACGGCGCCGAGGCCGGCCGCCTGGGCGAGCGCGATCCGGGTGGTCTCGGCGGTGCGCACGTACGGCGAGCACCAGACGCTGCGCGGGCGGTCCGCGCTGGGCAGGGCGGCCCACCAGCGGCCGAACGCCTGGGCCTGCTGCTGGCCGCGCAGGGACAGCGGGATGTCGGCGTCCCGGCAGCTGATCGGGACGCTGAGCGCGCCGACGGCCTCGGCCAGCTGGAACTCGACGTTGGCGGTGGACTCGCCGTGCCGGGTGGCGATCAGCACGGACGGCAGTCGGGTGGCCGCCGCCGGGCGGTGGGCGGTGACGTGGGGGTGGTGCTGGTTCTGGGCCGACTGGTGCTGGGTGACCTGGTGCTGGACGGCCTGGTGCGGGGCCGACTGGTGCGGGGTGGTCTGGTGCTGGGTGGTCTGGTGCTGGCCGTTGAGGGTGGTGCCGAGTTCTGCCATGGCCGCGAGCTCCCCGTGGGTCGATCAGGTTCCGGCCGGATGCCGGTCCGGTCTGGTGGTGCCCGGCGTGCACGCCTGTTCATACATATGATCGCGCCGCCTCCTCCAGTGTTCACGGAGAAGGCGGCGCGATCACAGGGCGCGCGCACGGCCAATCAGTGCGCCGCTACGGGCTCCGGCGCGTTCTCCCGCTCGTCGCCGGCGGCCTCGGCGCTGTAGTCGGAGGGCTTGGTCTCGTCCGGCCCGTCGGGCGTCCTGAGCGCCCGCAGCACCACGGTGAGCACCACCGCGACGACCAGGTTGAGCACGAAGGCGGTCATGCCGATGTAGCCGATCTCGCCGATGCCGGGGATCTCGGCCGCGTTGCCGCCGAAGTGCTTGGTGGCCGGGCTGGCCAGCCCGTACGCCGTCCAGGTGCCGTAGCCCATGCCCGCCGCCCAGCCGGCGAACAGCGCCCAGTGGTGGAACCAGCGGGTGAACAGGCCGCCGACGATCGCCACGAAGGTCTGCAGGATCCACAGGCCGCCCAGCAGCTGGAGGTTGATCGCGGCCTGCTTGTCCATGCCGAGCACGAAGACCAGCGCGCCGACCTTGACCAGCAGCGAGACCAGCTTGGCGACCCGGGTCTCGTCGGCCGGGGTGGCGGCGGGCTTGAGCCACTCCTTGTAGACGTTGCGGGTGAACAGGTTGGCCGCGGCGATGGACATGATGGCGGCCGGCACCAGCGCGCCGATCCCGATCGCGGCGAAGGCCACGCCGGTGAACCAGTCCGGGAACATGTTCGCGAACAGCTGCGGCACCGACAGCTGGGCGTTGTAGCCCTTGACGCCGCTGCCCACGCCCGCCGCGATCGCCATGAAGCCGAGCAGCGCCAGCAGCCCGAGCATCAGCGAGTACGCGGGCATGATCGCCATGTTGCGGCGCACGGTGTTGCGGGACTTGGAGGCCAGCACGCCGGTCACCGAGTGCGGGTACATGAACAGCGCCATCGCCGAGCCGATCCCCAGCGTGGCGTACGTCCACTGCTTGTTGTCGGGGAGGGTCAGCCCGCCGGCCTTGGCCTGCTTGAAGTGCGCCGCGGCCGCGTCGAAGACGTGCCCGTAGCCGCCGAGGCGCAGCGGGATGTAGATCACCGCGACGATGATCACGATGTAGACCAGGGCGTCCTTGACGAAGGCGATCAGCGCCGGGGCGCGTAGGCCGGAGGAGTAGGTGTAGGCGGCCAGCACGCCGAAGGCCAGGAACAGCGGCAGGTCCTTGACGAACCAGTTGGCGTCCGCCCCGCCGCCGAGGCCGAGCACGTCCAGCACGGCCTGGATGCCGACCAGTTGCAGGGCGATGTACGGCATGGTGGCCAGGATCCCGGTCAGCGCGATGACCAGGGACAGCGGCCGCGAACCGTACCGGCCGCGGACGAAGTCGGCCGGGGTGACGTAGCCGTGCACCCGGGAGACCGACCAGAGCCGGGGCAGGAACAGGAAGACCAGCGGGTAGGCGATGATCGTGTACGGCACCGCGAAGAAGCCGGCCGCGCCGGTCGCGTACACGGCCGCCGGGACGGCGACGAAGGTGTAGGCGGTGTAGAGGTCGCCGCCGAGCAGGAACCAGGTCACCCAGGTCCCGAAGCTGCGCCCGCCCAGGCCCCACTCGTCCAGGTGGGCCGCGTCGTCCGCGCGGCGCCAGCGGGAGGCGAGGAAGCCCATCACGGTGACCAGCAGGAAGAACAGGACGAAGACCACGAGGGCCGGCACGTTGACGTCCTTCATCGCGCACCGCCCTTGCGGGCCGCGCCGCGGGCCTTCTCGTCCCGGTTGATCAGCAGGTAGGCGGCGACCGTGAAGACGGCCGAGACCGGCACCCAGAGCAGCTGGTACCAGTAGAAGAAGGGGATCCCGGCCACCGCCGGGTCGGTCTTGTCGTAGGAGGAGACCCAGAGCATCGCCACGATGGGCACGAGCAGGGCGAGTCCGGCGAGCACCCGCTCGGGGGTCACGGCCGGGACTGGGATCCCGGCTGGCTCGGGCATGACAGCTTCGCTGGGGGCTTGGTCAGACGGCATCTTCTGCTCCGCTCCGGAGGGTTCCGTCGGCGCCGCAGCCCCGGAGGTGCCCGGCACCCCCGTGAGCCCGCCGGGCAGCACCATCGGTGATCGGCAGTCAGTACGGCTGCGCAATCTAGGGCATGGGGTGATCCATGTCACCCGATATGACGCAACTTTCCGCCATCCGGACACGAACGGGCACCGGCGCGCGGGTCGCGCGCGCCGGTGCCCGTGGTGAGGGGGAGGGGTCCCTTCGAGGTGAGGGCCCCGAACGGGGACGACTACTCCGGCCGCTGGAGCCGGGTGATGAACTTGTAGCGGTCGCCGCGGTAGATGGAGCGCACCCACTCGACCGGGTCGCCGTCCGCGTCGAAGGAGTGCCGGGAGAGCTGGAGCATCGGCAGGCCCAGGTCGGAGCCGAGCAGGCCGGCCTCCCGCGGGTTGGCCAGGGTGGTCTCGATGGTCTCCTCGGCCTCGGCCACGGTGACCCCGTAGACCTCGCGCAGCGCCGCGTACAGCGAGTTGTGCTTGGCCAGGTTGCGCCGCAGGGCGGGGAAGCGCTTGGCGGAGAGGTGGGCGACCTCGATGGCCATCGGGTCGCCGTTGGCCAGGCGCAGCCGCTCGATCCGCAGCACCCGGCCGCCGGGCTTGATGTCCAGCAGCGGGGCGAGCCGGTCGTCGGCGGTGATGTAGCCGATCTCGATCAGCCGGGAGGTGGGCTCCAGGCCCTGGGCGCGCATGTCCTCCGTGTAGGAGGTGAGTTGCAGCGCCTGGGCGACCTTGGGCTTGGCCACGAAGGTGCCCTTGCCCTGGATGCGCTCCAGCCGGCCCTCGACGACCAGTTCCTGGAGGGCCTGGCGCACGGTGGTGCGCGAGGTGTCGAACTGGGCGGCCAGCGCGCGCTCGGGCGGGACCGGGGTGCCCGCGGGCTGGGTCTCGGTGAGCTGGAGGAGGTGGCGCTTGAGGCCGTAGTACTTGGGGACGCGCGCGGTCGGATCGGCGCCGGCCTGCGTCGGGAGGTTCTTCACCTCGGGGTCGTCGGCCTGGGCGGTGGATCCCCCGTCGCTGCTCATCGGACCTGTTCTCCCGCTTCTCGCGGAGCCTTTTACCGCCCCGCCACATCGTTAACGGACCACATCGTTGCATGTATGGCTACGGAACGAATACCTCATCACGCGATGAACGATGTGCGGTGTCGGCTTGATAACGGGTGGTCGAGATCGGTCGAACAGCCGTTGACAGGCCCATTGGTCTAGGCCAAGCTCCAGGCATCTGGTCTACACCACTAGGCCGGTAACGATGAATCCCCCCACCCGCTCGAAGGGGTCCGCGGCACCTGTTCTCCCGCTTTGCGTGGGTCTGCCGCAGCCGCCCGACGGGGGTAACCCAGGCATCCCTCAGGAGGATGGCGTGAAGCGTCAGCTCATCGCGGCGGTCGGCGTCGCAGCAATGGTCGTCGGTCTCGCGGCCTGTGGCTCGGACGGCAAGAAGGACGACGGCGGTTCCTCGTCCTCCACGTCGGCCGACCGGTACAAGGGCAAGACGCTCAAGGTGTGGACCATGACCGGCTCCGCCCCCAAGGGCTGGACCGACTCGGTCAAGACCGAGTTCGAGAGCACCTACCCGGGCTCCAAGGTCGACTTCCAGGCCCAGGAGTGGACCGACATCGGTCCGAAGATCACCGCCGCGCTGTCCGAGGGTTCGGTCGACGTCCTGGAGCTGGGCAACACCCAGACCTCCGGCTACGCCGCCACCGGCGGTCTGCTCGACATCACCAAGGACAAGTCCGCGCTGGGTGGCGACGCTTGGGCCGCCAACCAGAACGAGGCCGCGATGCTGGACGGCAAGCAGTACGCCGCCCCGTGGTGGGTCTCCAACCGCGTGGTCGCCTACAACAAGGACCTCTGGAAGGCCGCCGGCCTGACCGACGCGCCGAAGACCCTGGACGAGTTCTACGCCGACCTGGACAAGCTCAAGACCACCCAGGGCGTCGTCGACCCGATCTACCTGCCGGGCCAGGAGTGGTACACCTACTTCGGTCTGCTCACCGGCGAGGGCGGCAAGATCGCCAAGCAGGAGGGCGGCAAGTGGGTCGGCGGCCTGGAGTCGCCCGAGGCGCAGCGCGCCTTCGAGACCTACAAGACGCTGCAGAGCCACTCGCTCACCGGTCCGAAGGACAAGGACGAGGCCACCCCGCAGCAGAAGGACGTCTTCGCCAAGGGCAACGTCGGCACCATGATCGCCCTCGGCTGGGAGCTCCCGCTCGAGAAGGAGATGCCGAAGGACAAGATCGGCTTCTTCCCGATCCCGGGCAAGACCGCCGACAAGCCCTCCGGCGTCTTCATCGGTGGCTCGAACCTCGCGATCTCCGCGCAGAGCAAGAACACCGCGATGGCGAAGGACTTCCTGAAGATCGCCCTCAACGACAAGAACGAGGGCCTGGTCGCCGCGGCCGGCAACATCCCGAACAAGCCGGCCCTGAACAGCCAGCTCGCCGGTGACTTCGCGAAGGCCGCCCAGGCCGCCACCGCGGTCGGCGGGATCACCCCGAACACCCCGAACTGGGCCAGCGTCGAGAACACCCCGAACCCGATCAAGGACTTCCTGACCGCGGTCCTCCAGGGCGCCGACTACGCGTCCACCGCGAAGAAGTACGACGACGAGATCGCCAAGCGGCTCAACCAGAAGAACTAGTGCATCGAGCGGCGTCGCTCACCGGCCCCCGGCGGGGGGTCGGTGGGCGGCGCCCGTCCGTCGTGGCCGGGTTGTGAGGAAGTGAGAACGATGGCTGTGCATTCGGACCGGGTGCAGACGCAGTCCCCGGAGTCAGGGGAGGCTGTGGTGGCCGAGATTGACACCAGTGCCGCCGGCGGCGGAGCCAAGGGCACCGCGCCGAAGGGCACCAGACCCGCGAGCGGCCCCGGTCTCGGCGCCCGCTCCGCGCCGTACCTGCTGCTGCTGCCGGCCATCGTGGCGACCATCGTCCTGCTCGGCTGGCCGCTGCTGAAGACCTTCCTGCTGTCGTTCCAGGACCTCAACCGGCGCCAGCTGGTGATGCACCTGACCGAGTGGACCGGCTTCGACAACTACAAGGAGCAGCTGACCGACCCGGAGTTCTGGTCGGTCACCGGTCGCACCGTCGCGTTCACCCTGGTCAACGTGGTGCTGATCATGGTCGGCGGCACCCTGGTCGGCCTGCTGCTGAACGTCCTCGGCAAGAAGATGCGGCTCGCGCTGTCGGTCGCGCTGCTGATGGCCTGGGCGATGCCGGTGGTCGCCGCGACCACCGTCTACACCTGGCTGTTCGACGAGCAGTGGGGCGTCGTCAACTGGTGCCTGGACAAGCTGGGTTGGCACTCGATGGCGAACTACAACTGGATGAGCGACGAGTACTCGACGTTCTTCGTCGTCATCCTGCTGATCGTCTGGATGTCGATCCCCTTCGTGGCGTTCAACATGTACGCCGGGCTGACCACCATCCCCAAGGAGCTCTACGAGGCCGCCCGGATGGACGGCGCCGGCTCCTCGAAGATCTTCAGCTCGGTGATCTTCCCCAACCTCAAGCCGTTCTTCCTGGCCACGACCTTCCTCGAGGTCATCTGGGTCTTCAAGTCCTTCACCCAGATCTACGCGATCAACGGCGGCGGCCCCGAGAAGCTCACCCGGACCCTTCCGGTGCACGCCTTCCTGGAGGGCTCAGGCAGCCAGCACTACGGCGTCGGCGCCGCGATCGCGGTGCTCACCATCCTGATGCTGGGCGTCCTGATGGCCTACTACTTCCGCATCATGATCAAGCAGGAGGACGAGCTGTGAGGCGCTCTCTCTTCGGACGTACCTGGCCGAACGTGATCGCGGTCGTCCTCATCGTCTTCTTCATCTTCCCCGTCTACTGGATGATCGCGACCGCGTTCAAGCAGAACAACGACATCATCAGCAAGACGCCGGTCTTCATCCCGCTCGACGCGACCTTCGAGCACTTCACCACCGCGGTCAACGCACCGGACTTCTGGACGTACGTCACCAACAGCATCACCGTCACGGTCGGCGCGGTGCTGATCTCCCTGGTGATCGCGACCCTGGCGGCCTTCGCCATCGCCCGGATGAGGTTCCGCGGCCGCAAGGCCTTCGTGCTGGTCATCATGCTGGCCCAGATGGCGCCCTGGGAGGTCATGACCATCGCGGTCTACATGATCTCCCGCGACAACGACATGCTGAACAGCCTGCTGCCGCTGACCTTCTTCTACATGATGATGGTCCTGCCCTTCACCATCTGGACGCTGCGCGGCTTCATCGCCGCGGTGCCGAAGGAGCTGGAGGAGTCGGCCATGGTGGACGGCTGCACCCGTACCCAGGCCTTCGTGAAGGTGATCTTCCCGCTGCTGGCCCCGGGCCTGATGTCGACCTCGCTGTTCGGCTTCATCACGGCGTGGAACGAGTTCCCGCTCGTCCTGATCGTCAACAAGGAGCAGGGCAAGACCCTCCCGCTCTGGCTGTCCTCCTTCAAGACGGCCTTCGGCAACGACTGGGGCGCGACCATGGCGGCCTCCACGATGTTCGCCGTCCCCGTGCTGATCCTGTTCGTCTTCCTGCAGCGCAAGGCAGTCGGTGGTCTGACCGACGGCGCCGTGAAGGGCTGAGCCACCGTGAGCATCCTCGTACCCACCGTCCCGGACAGCGACCAGCTCCACCGGGACGCCCTGACCGTCCTGCAGCCCGGCTTCGTCGGCACCGAGCCGCCCGCCTGGCTGCGCCGCCACCTGGCCGCCGGGCTCGGCTCGGTCGCGCTGTTCGACCGCAACGTGGTCGACCTCGACCAGCTGTCCGCCCTCACCGGCGCGCTGCGCGCGGAGAACCCCGACCTCCTGATCGCGATCGACGAGGAGAGCGGCGACGTCACCCGGCTGGAGGCCGGCTCCGGCTCGTCCTGGCCGGGCAACCTCGCCCTCGGCGCGATCGACGACCCGGCGCTGACCCGGGACGTCGCCCGCGAGCTGGGCCGGGCGCTGGCCGCGGCCGGCGTCAACTACAACTGGGCGCCCACCGCGGACGTCAACTCCAACCCGCGCAACCCGGTCATCGGCGTGCGCTCCTTCGGCGCCGACCCGGAGCTGTGCGCCCGGCACACCGCCGCCTGGGTGGAGGGCCTCCAGTCGGCCGGCGTGGCCGCCTGCTCCAAGCACTTCCCCGGCCACGGCGACACCGCGGTGGACTCGCACCACGGCCTGCCGGTGATCGACGTCGACCTGGACGTGCTGCGCACCCGCGACCTGATCCCGTTCCAGGCCGCGATCGCGGCCGGCACCAAGGCCGTGATGACCGCCCACATCATGGTCCCGGCGCTGGACCCGAAGCTGCCCGCCACCCTGAGCCCGACCGTGCTGCGCGACCTGCTGCGCGCCGCCCCGGCCGACGGCGGCCTCGGCTACCAGGGCCTGATCGTCAGCGACGCGATCGAGATGGGCGCCATCGCCGACACCTTCGGGATGGGCCAGGGCACCGTGCTGGCGCTGGCGGCCGGCGCGGACGCGATCTGCGTCGGCGGCGGGCTGGCCGACGAGGAGACCGTGCTGATGCTGCGCGACGCCATCGTGGCGGGCGTGCGCTCCGGCCGGCTCACCGAGGAGCGGCTGGCGGACGCCGCCGACCGGGTCCGGGCGCTGGGCAGCTGGGGCCGGATCGCGGCCCAGGGCGAGCAGGCCGAGCCGGACCTCGCGGTGGGCCTGCGGGCCGCGCGCCGGGCGCTCAAGGTGGTCCGGGCGCCGGGCCGCGAGGTGCTGCCGGTGAGCGAGCGCCCGTACGTGGCCTCGTTCTCGGACGAGCCGAACATCGCGGTCGGCGACGTGACCCCGTGGGGCGTGGCCGGCATGCTGGCCGACCGCTTCCCGGGCACCCGGACCCGTGCGGTGTCCGCGGCCGAGGCCGCGCCGGAGCTGCTGGAGGCGCTGGTCGCCGAGCTGGTGGCCGGGGCCCAGGGCCGCCGCCTGGTGCTGGTGGTCCGGGACGCCCACCGGCACGCCTGGATGGCCGCCGCGCTGGCCCGTCTGGTGGCGGCCCGGCCGGACGCCGCGGTGGTGGAGATGGGGCTGCCCCAGTCCGAGCCGGTCGGCGCGCTGTACATCGCCACCCACGGCGCCGCCCGGGTCTGCGGGCTGGCGGCCGTGGAGGTGCTCACCGGGCAGCCGGGAGCGGTCGGCTGAGACCGTACGGACGCCGCCGGCCGGAGCCGGGGGCGTCCGACGACGGGCCCGTCATGCGCATGTCGCATGGCGGGCCCGTCGCGTTTCCCCGCCGTCGACCCGGACGTCCGCCGAATGACCGTGCTCCCTCAAGAGAGCCTTAAATCCACCTTAAGCCCCACTGAGGGTGACGGCCCGACGACTGATCGCCACGCGGTACAACGGGTCGGCAACAGCCTTGCTGACAAGGCCTGTTGGCCGTTGACACCACAGTTGGTCTAGGCCAGAGTCCATGCAACCGGTTCGAAATTGAACTCACCGGTTGTGGTATTGCGCCCTCCTCGAAGCTCTTCGCCGCCCCCGCCAGGACTCTCCGCCGCGGGCGCCAATCACGCTGTCGGCGGGCACCACCGTTCTTGGACAACCCTCGGAGGATGGCGTGAAGAAGCGTCAGCTCGGTTCGACGCTCGGGATCATGGCGCTGGCAGTCGCCCTGACGGCCTGTTCCTCGTCCGGATCACCCTCGGCCGACGGCCGGAGCTCCGCCGCGGACCCGCAGGCCGCCTCCGGCACCGTCACCGTCTGGTTGATGGACGACGCCCAGAAGAACTGGCCGGACCTGGTCCAGCGGGTCAACGACGAGTTCGCGGCGAAGTACCCCAAGGTCGGCCTCAAGCTGGTCTACCAGGGCTGGGCCGACAAGGTCTCCAAGCTCGACAAGGCGATCGCCGACGGCAGCGCCCCCGACGTGGTCGAGCTCGGCAACACCGAGACGATGAAGTACGTGCTCTCCGGCGCGCTGGCCCCGGTGGACCGCACCACCTTCGACAACTCCGACAGCTGGATCAAGGCGCTCGCCAACACCTGCACCTACCAGGACAAGCTGTGGTGCGTGCCCTACTACGCGGGCGCCCGGGTCGCGGTCTACAACTCCACCGTCTTCCAACAGGCCACCGGAAGCGCGGAGTTCCCCAAGACCGAGGGCGAACTGATGACCGCCCTGGACAAGATCGCCGACAAGAACAGATCTGACCGGACCTTCTCCCCGCTCTACCTGCCCGGGCCGTACTGGTACGCCGCGATGAGCTACGTGGCCGCGTACGGCGGCAGCATCGCCAAGTTCGACAGCTCCGGCAACTGGCACGGCACCCTGCACGACGCCAAGTCCCAGCAGGGCATCGGCCACTTCGCGGACCTCGTCCGCAAGTACAACAAGGGCGACCTGACGCAGAACGAGCAGAACCAGTTCGAGGCCATGGCGCGCGGCCACGCCGCCTCCTTCTACGGCAACGGCTTCGAGGCCGCCAGTGTGATCGCGCCGGTCACCGGCGACTCGGGCCTCAAGGACAGCGTCAAGGTCGCCACCATGCCCGGCCCGGACGGCAAGCCGCTGCCCACCTTCATCGGCGGCTCCGACCTCGCCGTCACCGCCAAGTCCCAGCAGGCGGGGCCGGCCGCCGACTGGATCCGGATGTTCACCAGCACCAAGTCCGAACAGGCGCTGGCCGACAAGGACATCCTGCCGAACAACCTCAACCAGCTGAACCCGTTGAAGAACAAGCCCAACACCGCCGCCGCGGCCAACGCCGTCCCGGACGCCTGGTTCACCCCGCTGGCCCCCGGCTGGGGGGCGGTCGAGAAGCAGAAGATCATCCCCGACATGCTGACCGCGATCCTCAAGGGCAAGTCCGTCGACCAGGCCACCAAGGACGCCGACGCGGCGATCGACCAGCTGATCAACAACCCGTCCTGACACCCGGCCCGCCGCGCCGCTCCGGTGCCGCCCCCGTCCGCCGCCGGGCCGGGGCGGTGCGGCGCGGGTTCGGGCCCGGTTCGGGGGTGCCGCGGCGGGGGCCCGCTCGTAGGATTGCCCAGCAGGAACCGCAGCGAGTGTGCGGACTCGCCGCCGTAGAGGTCTCCGTCGGGCAACCCGCCCGGGCGGGGTCGACCCATCTCATCGGAGGCAATCCAGATGTCCGACCCGCAGACTGTTTCCGTCCCCGGCCGGATCATGGCGGCGGAGATGGCCGAGCAGCCGGCCGTCCTCCGGCGCATCCTCGACGAGGGAGCCCCGAAGATCCGCGAGATCGCGGCCGGGATCGCCGCCCGCAGCCCCCGCTTCGTCCTGCTGACCGCGCGCGGCACCTCCGACAACGCCGCGCTCTACGCCAAGTACCTGATCGAGATCCTGCTCGGCAAGCCGGCCGGCCTGACCTCGATGTCCACCACCACGGCGTACGGGGCCCAGCCGGACCTCACCGACGTCCTGGTGATCACCGTCAGCCAGTCCGGCGGCTCGCCGGACCTGGTCGCCTCCACCAAGGCCGCCCGCGAGGCCGGGGCGATCACCCTGGCCGTCACCAACAACCCCGACTCCCCGCTCGCCGAGGTGTCCGAGTTCCACATCGACGTGCTGGCCGGGCCGGAGAAGGCGCTGCCGGCCACCAAGACCTACACCGCCGAGCTGCTGGCGCTCTACCTCCTGGTCGAGGGCCTGCGCGGCGGGGACGGTTCGGCGGCCGAGGGGCTGCCGGGCCTGGCCGCCGGGGTGCTGGCCCGCCAGGCGGAGGTGAAGGCGCTGGCCGAGCGCTACCGCTTCGCCCAGCGCCTGGTCATCACCTCGCGCGGCTACGGCTACCCGACCGCCCGCGAGGCGGCGCTCAAGCTGATGGAGACCACGTACATCCCGGCCACCCCGTTCTCCGGCGCCGACCTGCTGCACGGGCCGCTGGCCATGGTGGACAACGTCTCCCCGGTGATCGCGATCGTCCCGGACGGCAAGGGCGGCGAGGCCCTCCAGCCGGTGCTGGACCGACTGCGGGGCCGCGGTGCGGACCTCGTGGTGATCGGCCAGCAGGCGCAGGTGGACGCCGCCTCGGCGGGCTTCGCGCTGCCCGCCGGCGTGCCCGAGGAGGTCCAGCCGATCCTGGAGATCCTGCCGCTCCAGCAGCTCGCCTACGAGGTCACCATCGCCCGCGGCCAGGACCCGGACGCCCCGCGCGCCCTGGCCAAGGTCACCGAGACCCACTGAGGCGTTCCCGGAACGGAACCGGCCCCCGTCCACAGGCTGTGGACGGGGGCCGGTTCGCTGAGCGGCGGAAACGGGTCCGGAAAGCACTACGGGCCACGGCGCCGACACGGGACCCTCAACCCATGCGGCACCGCAGCCCGGAGCTGTCGTCGGGCACCGGTGTCGATCGAGGACTGTGCGGGGTCCTCGTTCGGCGGCGTCCGACCGAGGAGAAGCCGCGCGCGGTCAGGGCAGTTGCGCGGTGGGCCTCTCCTTGGTGCCCTTTCATTGTGGACTAGACCAATCTGCGTTGTCCAGGCCGCTCGGTGAATTGGTCTAAACAACTCCGGACAGTCATCCGGCGCCAGCGGACAGTCCGCCGAGCCCCCCGCCGGGCCTCGGCGCTACGCTCGCCATGTGCCCTCGCTGAACGAACTCGTCCGCCGCCACACCACCCTGACCGGGGCCGACGTGGAATGGCTCCACATGCTGGTCTCGGAGTGGCAGCTGCTCTCCGACCTCTCCTTCGCCGACCTGGTGCTGTGGATCCCCACCTGGGACGGCATCCGCTACGTCTCGGTGGCACAGATGCGGCCCAACACCGGGCCGACCTCCTACCAGGACGACATGGTCGGCCACCTCGTCCCGCGCGGGCGCCGCCCGCTGCTGGACGCCGCCTTCGACGAGGGGCGGATCGTGCGCGAGGGCGATCCGGAGTGGCGCGAGGAGGTCCCGGTCCGGGTCGAGTCGATCCCGGTCCGACGCGAGGGCAAGGTGCTCGGGGTGATCGCCCGCAACACCAACCTGCTGACCGTGCGCACCCCCAGCCGGCTGGAGCTCACCTACCTCCAGAGCGCCTCCGACCTGGCCCAGATGATCGCGGCCGGCAGCTTCCCGTTCCCCGGCGTCGAGCAGGCCGACATGGACGCCGCGCCCCGGGTCGGCGACGGCCTGATCCGCCTGGACGCGGACGGCATCGTCACCTACGCCAGCCCCAACGCGCTCTCCGCCTACCACCGGCTGGGCCTCACCACCGACCTGGTCGGCAGCCACCTCGGCCGGGCCACCGCCGACCTCGTCCCGCCCTCCCGCTCGGCCGTCCACGAGGCACTGGTGAAGCTGGCCAGCGGCTGGGCGCCCCGGCAGACCGAGGTGGAGGTGCAGGGGGGAGTGGTGACCCTGCGCGCGATCCCGCTCAAGCCGAAGGGGACGCTGACCGGCTCCCTGGTGCTCTGCCGGGACGTCACCGAGCTGCGCCGCCGTGACCGCGAGCTGATGACCAAGGACGCCACCATCCGGGAGATCCACCACCGGGTGAAGAACAACCTGCAGACGGTCGCCGCCCTGCTGCGGTTGCAGTCCCGCCGGATGGAGTCCGAGTCGGCCCGGGCCGCGCTGGACGAGGCGGTGCGCCGGGTCGGCTCGATCGCGATCGTGCACGAGACGCTCTCCCAGGCGCTGGACGAGCAGGTGGCCTTCGACGAGATCGCCGACCGGGTGCTGGCGATGGCGATGGAGCTGTCCCAGGACGGCCGGGTGGCGACCCGCCGCAGCGGAAGTTTCGGCATCCTCTCCGCCGAGGTGGCCACGCCGCTGTCGATGGTGCTGACCGAGCTGCTGCAGAACGCCCTGGAGCACGCCTTCGGCCCGACCGCCTCCGGGAACCTGGAGGTCAGCGCGCTGCGCGGGCGGGCCCCGGCGACCGGCATGGGCTGGTCGGACAGCTGGAACGGCGGTGCCAAGCCGGAGGAGTACCTGCTGATCACCGTGCAGGACGACGGGCGCGGCATGCCGGAGGGCTTCGACCCGAAGACGGCCGGCAATCTCGGTCTGCAGATCGTCCGGACGCTGGCCACCGGTGAGCTGGGCGGGACCTTCGACATGGTGGCCGGCCCGAACGGCGGCACCAAGGTCATCCTGGAGATCCCGGTGCGTTGATGCGTCGGGTTGCGCGACGGGGGCGTGCGTGCGGCGGAAGCGCCGGGTGCGCGCTCCACGCGCCCGGCGTGCGAAGGCGGGGCGGCAGCGGGGCGGCGGCGGGGCGCGGTCGGCCGGGCGCCGGACCGGAAACAAAAACGAGGCCCTGTCGACCGGGGGGGGTGGGTCGACAGGGCCTCTCAACCCGTTCCGGCCGTCGGGGGGAGTCGGCCGGAACGGGGGCTCTAGGTGGTGCGACACCTCGCATGTGCGTTGCACACGGTGAGCGCCTCAGCTCCACAATATTGCTCTAAGTGAACAGTATCAAGTGGCTGGACGGTTCGGTGTCGCGGGACCTCGCGTGGCAAGGCCCTTGGTGCGGAAGGCTTCACCAGGAGGTGCAGGGAAGCCTTTGATCATGTGTTGATCGGTTGTTGATCGGCACTACGGTTACTGCTGGTGCTACGGCGTGTGACCAGATGCTGCTGATCAGGCGGTGCGGGCGCGGTTGCGGGCGGCACGGCGCTTCATCGCGCGACGCTCGTCCTCGCTCATGCCGCCCCAGACGCCGGCGTCCTGGCCGGTCTCGAGGGCCCACTGGAGACACTGCTCCATCACCGGACAGCGGCGGCACACGGCCTTGGCTTCCTCGATCTGCAGCAGAGCAGGACCGGTGTTCCCGATCGGGAAGAACAGCTCCGGGTCCTCTTCGCGGCAGACAGCGCGGTGGCGCCAGTCCATGGTCGTCCAACTCCTCCTGCCGCGGGGGGTGGCCCGATCGGCACAATCGAATGGCTTGTGAATGTGAACGCTTTCACGAATCCCACAACAGCAAAAGAGACCAAAGGCCCATCGGGCCCGGGTGGTCTGTGCTGGGGGGGATTCGGCGATTCGAGGGACACCCCGCGGTCGGTGCTCCTGTGGTTCCGGAGTCGCCGTCGCTGCGATGTGTCCCGATCGCCATGTAGAGGTTCGCAAACCTCGGGCTCGGATACAACCCCCTTCGGGGAGGAATTTTTGATTCTTCGGTGTCGCCTAGCTCACAGCCAGTACTTCTATGGAGTGAAGGGGGCTTGTGCGTTCGAGAAGAAGGGCGAAGCCCCCTTCCGGTCACACAATCACACGCAGTGCCCGCCGAACGCCTGTGAAACTGACGCGACTCCGGTCTCCAAGATGGTCCCCGTCGACCTGGAACGGCACAGGTTCCTGGGAAACCAAGGTGAAGTGTCTGACGTCGTGATAGGAGACGACGTGCTTTCCGGACGGGCCGGCCGGCGGGGCGCCGTCGCTCGAAGGCGCGTACGACCGCAGGATCTGACGGATCGTTCGAGCAGTACCGAACGCCGTCATCCGGGTGATGCCGAAGACGTCCAGATCCGTGTCGAAGGAGGCGAGGGGCGAGGGGTAGACCGGACGGCTGCCGAGGAACGTCCACGGCGAGGTGTTGCTGACTATCGTCAGCGCCAGGCCCGGAACGGCCTCGCGGCCCGGTATTTCCAAGGCCACCGGGCCCGAGCGGCGCTGCTCACGCTGGGTGAAGTAGTGCCGGAGGGCCTGCCCGACGTACAGGGCGTGGGTGGACTTGCGCCCGGCCCTGCGCTGCTCCTCGACCCGGCCCACCACGCCGGCGTCGAAGCCGAGGCCGGCGGTGAAGGTGAACCAGCGGTCCGGCAGCCCCTCGGTCATCGCCTTGCCCAGCCCGATCGGCCGCTCGTGCCCCTGCTCCAGTGCGTTCAGCAGGGCGCCGGTCGCCTCCACCGGGTCGTTGGGCAGGCCCAGCGCGCGGGCGAAGACATTGGTCGAACCGCCCGGCACCACGGCCAGTCGCGGGACCTTCTCGCCCGGGCCGTGCGCCAGCAGCCCGTTGACCACCTCGTTGACGGTGCCGTCCCCGCCCAGCGCCACCACCAGGTCGACCGTGCCGTCCTGGGCGGCGTCCCGGGCCAGGTCGTGCGCGTGCCCCCGGTACTGGGTCTCGGCGACGTCCAGCTTGAGGTCGCTGCGCAGCGCGTGGATCAGTACGTCCCTGGTCCGGCCACTGGTGGTGGTGGCCTTGTGGTTCACGACCAGGAGAGCGCGCATGGGGAAAGCCTACGGGGCCGTACGGACCGACCGGCGGCTACCCTGCTGGAGTGACCGCAGAATCCTCCGCACCCGCACCCGCCCGTCCGGTCCCGCTCACCCTGGGCGCCGCCATCACCGCCCTGGAGGGCGCGGCGCTCGCCGTCGTCGGCGTCTCGGACATGGTGTCCGCGCTGTCCGGCCAGGCCAAGCAGCTGGCCCTGAACGAGTTCGGCGGCCTGGTCATCGTGCTGCTCGGGGTGCTGCCGATACTGGCCGCCCGCGCGCTGCTCAAGGAGCGCCGCTGGGGCCGCAGCCCCGCGGTGCTGACCAACTCGATCTGCCTGCCGGTGGCTTACTACATGGTCCAGAGCGGCGGCGCGATGATCGCGGTCGGTGCGCTGGTCGGCCTGCTCGGCCTGGTGGGCATCGGCGCGCTGCTGAACCCGAGGTCGACGGCGGCCCTGTACGCGCAGCAGGAGGGCTGAGCGCCCCCACCGCCCCGAACGACGAACGGACGGCCGTCGCAGCACCCGCTGCGGCGGCCGTCCGTTCGTGCCGGTCCTGCTACTCCTCGACGAGGAGCTTCTCCCGCAGCTGGGCCAAGGTCCGGGCCAGCAGTCGGGACACGTGCATCTGGGAGATCCCCACCTCGGCGGCGATCTGCGACTGGGTCATGTTCCGGAAGAACCGCAGCACCAGGATCTTCTGCTCCCGGGGCGGCAGTTGGGCCAGCAGCGGCTTGAGCGACTCGCGGTACTCGACGCCCTCCAGCGCCTCGTCGGTGGCGCCCAGGGTGTCCGCCACGGCCGGCGACTCGTCGTCGCTGTCCGGGACGTCCAGGGACAGCGTGGAGTACGCGTTGGCGGACTCCAGGCCCTCCAGCACGTCCTCCTCGGAGATGCCCAGGTGCTCGGCCAGTTCGTGCACCGTGGGGGAGCGGCCGTGCCGCTGGGAGAGCTCGCTGGTCGCCGTGGTGAGCGACAGCCGCAGCTCCTGGAGGCGGCGCGGGACGCGCACCGCCCACCCCTTGTCGCGGAAGTGCCGCTTGATCTCGCCGACGATGGTCGGCGTCGCGTAGGTGGAGAACTCGACCCCGCGCTCGTGGTCGAAGCGGTCCACCGACTTGATCAGTCCGATGGTGGCGACCTGGGTCAGGTCGTCCAGCGGCTCACCCCGGTTGCGGAACCGCCGGGCCAGGTGCTCGACCAGCGGGATGTGCATCCGGACCAGCTGGTTGCGCAGCTCCACGCGCTCCGGGGAGCCCTCGGGCAGCGCGGCCAGCCGGACGAACAGCGCGCGGGCGGCCTCCCGGTCCGGTGCGCCGGTGCGGTGCGAGCCCTGGGCGGGCACGGCGCCGTGCAGGTCCGCGCCCTCCGCCGCCGGTTCCGGCGGGGGAGTGGAGGCGGGCGTCGGCTCAGACGTCGGCTCGGTCGGGTGGCTCATCCGGTGGGCGTCCTTCGGGTGCGCTTCGTCGTTGGCGGCGAGGCCGGAAACGCTCGCCTGGGTCGGTACGGCAGGTCCCGCCGTCGCGAGGCCGGTACGGTCCAGATCACTCACGGCCATTCCCCCGTTCCGTTCCGGGAGCACCGGGGCCGTCGGCCCCGGCATCGTCTCGTTGGTCGTACCGCCGGTGGGCGGTACCGGGAGCCGTCCGCCGGCCCCGGGTGGGGTGCGGCGGACGGCCCTTGCAGGGTGCTGCTGCTCGGTGCCCGGTCAGTGGGCGGCGGACCCGCCGCGCTTCTTGTGCAGGCTGATCGTCACGGTGTTGTCCTCGGCGACCGAGGAGTCCACCTCGCCGGCCAGCGCGGAGAGCACCGTCCACGCGAAGGTGTCGCGCTCGGGCGCCTTGCCGTCCGTGGTGGGAGCGGAGACGGTCACCTTGAGCGAGTCGCCGACCAGCCGGAACTCGCAGGACAGGACGGAGCCGGGCACCGCCTGCTGGAGCAGGATGGCGCAGGCCTCGTCCACCGCGATCCGCAGGTCCTCGATCTCGTCGAGGGTGAAGTCCAGCCGGGCGGCAAGCCCGGCCGTCGCTGTTCGCAGCACGGAGAGGTAGGCCCCTGCCGCGGGCAGCCGGACCTCCACGAAGTCCTGAACTCCGAGATCGCTGTCGATCTGGGACACCCTTGCCTCCTGGGTGACGCGCTGTGCTTGCTTGGTACCCCCGAGGGGGCGTCCTCCGCACCCGGTGCGGGAGTTACTCATGGTAAGGCATTGCGACGCAGGGTGGCAGGGGCTTTGCCCCTACTCCGTGCGTGGGTTCAACGCTTCCCGGCGGCCGTGAGTGCCTCATCGGTGAGCCGGTAGACCGTCCACCCGTTCATCGGCACCGCGCCGAGCGAGCGGTAGAAGTCGATCGAGGGCTGGTTCCAGTCCAGCACCGACCATTCGACCCGGGCGTAGCCGCGCTCGACGGCGATCCTCGCCAGCTCCAGCAGGAGCGCCTTGCCGTGGCCGCCGCCGCGGGCCTGCGGGCGGACGTAGAGGTCCTCCAGGTAGATCCCGTGGGTGCCGCGCCAGGTCGAGAAGTTGAGGAACCAGAGCGCGAAGCCGACCGGTTCGCCGGTGGCCGGGTCCTCCGCGATCAGGCCGAACAGCGCCGGGGCGGCGCCGAACAGCGCCTCGCGCAGCTGCTCCTCCGTGGCCACCGCCTCCTGGGGGGCCTTCTCGTACTCCGCGAGCTCACGGATCATGGCCAGGACGACGGGAACGTCGGTGACGACGGCGGTGCGGATCATGCCGCGAGCCTACTGCGCGGGCCCGCCCGGGCCCAGGGCCGGAGCGGGGTCCGATCGTCGGTCGCGCCGGTCCGCGCGGACCGGCGCCCTGCCCGGCGCCCCGGCCGGTGGACCGGTCAGCGGGCCGGGACGGTGCGCAGGAACCCGGCCAGGGTGCTGATCGCGGCCGGGTTGCGCGGGCTCTCGACCAGGTCGACGTAGTCCATGACGAAGATCCGGTCGTTCCTGATCGCGGCGACGTTCGCCAGCGGCGGGAAGGATTTGAGGAACGCCCGCTTCTCCTCGGCGCCCGGGGTCGCGTAGTTGTTGATCACGATCACCTCGGGGTCGCGCTGCACCACGCTCTCCCAGCCGGCGGTGACCCAGGTGTCCGCGAGGTCGCCCATGACGTTGGTCCCGCCGGCCTTCGCGATGATCTCGTTCGCGGCGGCGAACTTCCCGGCGGTGTACGGCTTGTCCTGCCCGCTGTCGTACAGGAAGACGGACGGGCGGCGCTCCGGCTGCGGTACGGCGGCGATGGTGGCCCTGGACTCGGCGATCAGCTTGTCGGCGCGGTCCTCGACGTCGAAGATCGCGCCCAGGTTGGCCAGGTCGGTGTAGAGCGCCTCCAGCGGGTCCATCACCCCGCGCTCGGAGCCCTTGCCGCTGCGGCAGGACTCGCTGAGCACGTAGGAGTCCACGCCGAGCGCCTTGAACGCCTGCGGGGTGACCCCGCTGCCCTCGTCGAAGCCGTAGTGCCAGCCGGCGAACACCAGGTCGGCCTTGGCGTCCAGGGCGATCTCCTTGGTGAGCACCTTCTTGGAGAGCCAGTTGGTCTGCCGGTAGCCGTCCTTCCAGGCCACCTTGTCGACCTGCCCCTTGTCGTCGGGCATCACGTAGCCGGCCATCCGGTCGGCGAGGCCGAGGGAGAGCATCAGTTCGGTGATGTTGACGTCGTTGGTCACCACCCGGGCGGGCTTCTGCGCGAAGGTGAGCCGCTCGCCGCAGTTCGTCACGGTCACCGGGTAGTGGCCGGAGGCGGTGGCGGCGCCGGGGCGGGGGGCGATCTCGGCGCCGCAGGCGGTCAGCCCGAGGGTGAGCAGGGCGGTGGCGGCAACGGCCTTGGTGCGCATACGGGTTCCTTCGGATCGGAACGGTCCCGGGGATTCGCGGGGGTCAGGCGAGACGGTCGAACAGCAGTTGGAGGGCGCCGGTCCCGGGGTGGCGGACGGGGGTGGCCCGGACGCCGAACACCTCGGCCAGCAGTTCGGGGCGGAGCACCTCGTGGGGCTCGCCGGCGGCGACGATCCGGCCGGCCTCCAGCACGTACAGCCGGTCGCAGTGGCCCGCCGCCAGGTTGAGGTCGTGCAGGGCGGTGAGCACCGTCGGCCCGGCCTCGCGGGCGAGCGCCAGCACCTCCAACTGGTGGGCGATGTCGAGGTGGTTGGTGGGCTCGTCCAGCACCAGCAGGCGCGGTTCCTGGACGAGGGCGCGGGCGATCAGCACCCGCTGCTTCTCGCCGCCGGACAGGCTCGGGAAGGCGCGTTCGGCGAGGTGGTCGGCCCGGACCCGGCGCAGCGCGGCGGCGCAGCGCTCCCGGTCCCCGGCGGTCGGGCCGGCGGCGAGGCCGCGCCGGTGCGGCAGCCGGCCCATGGCGACCACCTCGGCCACCGTGAACTCGAACTCGGCGGGGTGCTCCTGGGTCAGCGCGGCCACCCGGCGTGCGGTGTCGCGGGCGGTGAGCGCGTGCAGGTCGTCGCCGGCCAGCCGGACGGTCCCGCCGGCCGGGCGCAGCACCCGGTAGACGCAGCGCAGCAGGGTCGACTTGCCGCTGCCGTTCGGGCCGATCAGCCCGATCACCTGCCCGGCGGCGGCCGTCAGGCTCACCTCGTGGACCAGCCGGGCGCCGGCCAGTTCCACCGAGACGCCGTCGACGCGCAGGTCCTCCGCGCCGGTCGAAGGGGTCGGGGCCGTCATCGCCGGCCTCCGAAGGCCTGGCCGCGGCGGCGCATCATCAGCAGGAAGGCGGGCACCCCGAGCACCGCGGTGAACACCCCGACGGGCAGTTCGGCGGGTGCCAGCAGGGTGCGGGAGGCGATGTCCACCCAGACCAGCAGCAGCGCCCCGGCGAGCGGCGCGATCGCCAGCACCCGGCGGTGCCCGGCGCCGACCAGCATCCGGGCCAGGTGCGGCATCAGCAGTCCGACGAAACCGATCGCCCCGCTGACGGCGACCACGGTGCCGGTGACGGCGGCGGTGACCACGAACAGTTCCCGGCGCAGCCGGTCCGGGTCGACGCCGAGCGAGGCGGAGGTCTCGTCGCCCATCGCGAGCGCGTCCAACCGTCCGGCGGCGCAGGCCAGGTAGGCCAGTCCGGCCAGGACGGTGGCGGCCGCGATCGGCACCGAGCCCCAGGTGGCGCCGCCGAGGCTGCCGAGCAGCCACATCATGGCGTCCCGGGCGGCCTCGGCGTGGTCGGCGGAGAAGACCATCAGGGTGGTCAGGGCGGAGAAGCCGTAGGAGAGCGCGGTACCGGTGAGCACCAGCCGCAGCGGGGTGAGCCCGTACGCGGTGCGGGCGGCGAGGTAGACCAGCACCATGGCGAGCAGCGCGGAGCCGAACGCGGAGACCGAGATCGCCCACACCCCGAGCGAGGCGAAGGCGCCGAGCAGCAGGACGGCGTTGGCGCCGACGGCGGCGCCGGAGGAGATGCCCAGGACGAACGGGTCGGCGAGGGCGTTGCGCACCAGGGCCTGGACGGCGACCCCGGTGGCGGCGAGCCCGCCGCCGACCACGGCGGCCAGCAGGGTGCGCGGCAGCCGCAGCTCCCAGACGATCGCGTACGCCGCCGCGTCGCTCGCGTCCAGCCGTCCGCCGGTCAGCCCGGCGCCCAACAGTCGCAGGACGTCCGGGAGTTCGATTCCGGAGGCGCCGAGCGCGACGCCGCAGACCAGGGAGAGCAGCAGGGCGGCGGCGAGGCCGAGGGCGAGCGGGAGGGTCGGTATTCGGCGAACGGGGTCACTCACGGGCGGGCGTGCCTTGCCTCGGGCCGCGGGTGTGCCGGGGCGGGCGCCGGCCGGGGTCGGGCCCGGGCGCCTTCCCCTCGCAGTCCACGGCGAGTTGTCGGGAGTTCAGCGGCCGGGGGCGATCGGGCTGGCCCGGCCCCGGGACCGCGGGCCGTGCTCACCGTTGCGGGTCAGCGCCGGATTCTCACCGGACTTCCCCCTCGGACGCCCTGGCAGCATAACAGCCACTCAGGGTAGGCAACCCTTACCGGGGTCCGTTGCCGGTGTGCGTTCCCGGTGTCCGTTCCCGGGGCGGGGAGGCCCGGGAACGCACGACCGCCCCCGTCCGACGGTGCGGACGGGGGCGGCCGGGTGGCGACGCGTCAGGCTCAGGCCTGCTTGGTCTCCCAGAAGATCTTGTCGACCTCGGCGATCAGGTCCAGCAGGGCCTGGCCGGTGGCCGGGTCGGTGGACGCCTTGGCGGCCGAGGCGGCCTTCAGGGTGTCGTTGATCAGCTGGTGCAGCTGCGGGTACTTCTCGAAGTGCGGGGCCTTGAAGTAGTCGCTCCACAGCACCGAGATGTGGTGCTTGACGGCCTCGGCGCGCTGCTCCTTGATGATGATGGCGCGGGCGCGGAAGTGCGGGTCCTCGTTGGCCTGGTACTTCTCCTGGGTGGCCTTGACCGACTCGGCCTCCAGCTTGGCCTGGGCGGGGTCGTAGACACCGCACGGCAGGTCGCAGTGGGCGTGAGCAGTGGCACGCGGTGCAAACAGACGAGAGAACATGGGAGTCCTTCCTTAGATCGTCTTCCCGCGCCCGAGATTACCCTTCCGGCCTCCGGGTTTCGCGGCCGGGCGGTGGGCCTAGGGCGAAAGACGGACCCGGAACCGGGGTAATCCGGACATCGAACGGATGACGGTCCGTACGGCAGACTGGGGCGGTCGGTCCGGGAGGAGGAGCCATGGCGCGGAGCACGGAGCCGCAGGGCGGCGGGCAGGGCGGCGGGCAGGGCGGCGCGGTGCCGTTCGGACTGGTCGACGTGACGGGCCCGTCGATGGTCCCGACCCTGCGCGAGGGCGACCGGCTGCTGGTCCGCTACGGGGCGCCGATCCGGCCCGGCGCGGTGGTGCTGTTCCGGCACCCGTTCCAGCAGGACCTGCTGGTGGTGAAGCGGGCCGCCGAGCGCCGCCCGAAGGGCTGGTGGCTGCTGTCCGACAACCGTCCGGTGGACAGCGACAGCCGCAGCTACGGCCCGGTCCCGGACGAGCTGGTGCTCGGCCGGGTGCTGCTGCGGCTGCGGCCGAGCCCCGCCTGGCTGGCGCCGGGCCGCGGGCTGGAGCGGTTGCTGCTCGGCCCCCGGCTGGCCCGGGTGCCGGGCCTGGCCCGGCGGTTCGGGGTCTTCGTCGACGAGCTCTGAGCCCCGGCCGGCTACTGCCCGGTGCCCAGCGCGGCCTCGGCCTCCAGCCGCTTGCGGGCCCGGTACGCGGCGACGTTGGCGCGGGTCGCGCAGCGGTCGGAGCAGTAGCGGCGGGAGCGGTTGGTCGAGGTGTCCAGGTAGGCGTTGCGGCACGGCGCGGCCTGGCAGATGCCGAGCCGGTCGGCGCCCAGTTCGGTGAGGTGCACGGCCAGGCCCATGCAGGCGACGGCGCTGAAGTGCGCGGTGGCGGTGGGCGAGTTGTCGGCCAGGTGCAGGTGCCAGCGCGGCCGGCCGGCGTCGTCCAGGTAGTCGTGCCCGGAGACCAGCGGGCTGACGGGGTACTCCATCAGCAGGCTGTTCAGCAGGTCGACGGACCGGGTCTCGTCCCCCTCGGCGGCGGCCTCGAACACTCCGCGCAGCCTGGTCCGCACCGCCCGCAGCCGGGGCACGTCGGACTCGTCGGCCAGCGCGGCGGCGCGGGAGGAGTCGGAGAAGAGGGCGCGCACGGCGTCCACCGAGGTCAGCGTGTCGGTGCCGCGCTCGGGTTCCTCGGTGTTCACCAGCCGAACGGCGAGATCGGCGTACGAGGCGAGCTCCACGGCGGTCCTTCCAGTGGTTGCGTAACGGGCCCGGATGGTTCCGGTAACGGGCTGGGCGCTTCCAGCCTATTACCCGGCTGGGGAAAACGTCGGCGCCCCGCCGGCAGTCGGCGGGCGGGCGGCGACCGGACGGGGGCAGAGGACCGGGGGGGGGAAGGGCCGGGTGGGCGCGGGGGGGGGGGTGGGGGGGGCGCGGCGGGCGCGGCGCCCCCCGCCCCCCCCCGGGGGGGGGGGGGGG